>NZ_JBEZMA010000001.1:429715-489531 GCF_040652415.1 Streptomyces sp. NPDC048255 | reverse complement strand
ATACTTTTTTCCCCCCGCTCCTAGAGGCCCCGCGGGCCGCCCGCCCGCCGGGCCCGCCCCCCCCCCCCCCCCACCGGCGTATCCGGACGCGGACCGGGCCTGCCGGGCCCGGTCCGGGCGCACCCCCTAGGCCTGCCGCGTCCAGCGCTGCGAGGCCTTTCCGGCGCAGGTCATCGTGTACAGGCCGGTGCCCATGTACGGGTCGAGGCAGCCGCCGCCGTAGTCGCTGCGCAGGCTCCCGTCCGAACCCGTGCGCCACACCCTGCCGATGTCCTGGGCGCAGTCGCCGACGAACACGGCCTGGCCGAGCCCGTTGGAGTACAGGCACCCGCCGGACTGCTGGTTGACGAGCTTGAAGCTGCCGTCGGACCGGCCCTGGACCGTCCACCGGGTGGACGCGTCCCCGCACTCCCCGTGGCCCGCGGAGCCGAAGACCTGGGTGATGCACTGGCCGTTGTCGCCGTTGCGGTAGCGGTACGTGCCGGAGGCCGGCGGCGGGGTGGTCGGGGGCTTGGCCGTACTGGGCGGGGTGCCGGGGCGGCTGGGCGCGCTGGAGGTGCCGGTGCCCGGACCCGCGGAGCCGCCGCCCGCGCCCGTACCGGGCTGCGTGCCCGGTACGGACCCGCCACCGCCCACGGCGCCCGCCCCGGCCGCTCCGGCCCCGCCGGCCGCGGGGCCGGACGACCCGCCCGGTCCGCCGTTGCCGTTTGCCCCGCCCTGCCCGGGCTGCTCCCCGGCCGGCGGCGGGGACGAGGCGGGGGCCGCCGGGTCCGACGGGCTCCCGCTGCCCGCCGTCGACGGGGCCTGGGCGCCCGGCGCGGCGGGCGCGCCGGCCGACGCGGACGGGTCGGTCTGTGCCTCCGTCCGCTGCCCGGGCGTGAACGGCAGGTTCTGGATGACGAGGGTCGTACCGCCGCCGACCACCACGACGGGGACGACGGCGAGCAGGATCCGGGTCCGGCGGCGGCGTTCGGGCCGTCGCGGAGCCTCCGTACGGGCCCCGTCCTGAGGCTGCGGTGCCACGACCGGTCCGGAAGCCGGAGCCGCTCCCGGGCCCTCTCCCGGAGCCGCTCCCGGTCCGGAAGCCGCCGCGGGTCCGGAAGCCGCCGCCGGTTCGGGGGTCGTTCCCGTCGCCGCTGCGGGCGCCTGCTCCCCTCGCCCCTGCTCCCCTTCCGGCTTCGCGCCCGCTAGCGGGAGCGTCGGAACGTCGATCTCCTGCACCCGCTCGGCGAAGGCGGCCCGCTCGGACAGCCGATCGGAGATCGGCGCGGGCCACAGCGGCGCCGTGAACGGGCCGTGCTGCGTGGCGCGTTCGAGGAGTTCGGCAGCGGTCGGCCGGCCCTCGGGGTCCTTGTCGAGGCAGGCCGCGACCACCTCGGCGAGGTCCGGGTCCACCTCCCGCAAGGGCTCCAGGTCGGCCTCTTCGTGGACGATGCGGTACAGCACGCCGTGCCCGGATTCGTCACCGAAGGGCGGCCGGCCGCAGGCCGCGTACGCGAGCACCGAACCGAGCGCGAAGACGTCGGTGGCGCCGCTCAGCCCCCTGGTGCCCGAGGCCTGTTCGGGTGCCATGTAGGCGGGCGTGCCCACGACCATGCCGGTCCTGGTCAGCTGGCTCTGCTCGGCGGCCCGGGCCACGCCGAAGTCGATGAGGGTGAGGCCGTCGAGGGTCAGCATGACGTTGGACGGCTTGAGGTCCCGGTGCACCATGTCCAGCGCGTGCACCGCCGCCAGGCCGGCCGCCGCCTCCCGCAGCAGCAGCCACAGCGCGCCCGCGGGCAGGGGCCCGTCGTGCAGGTCGACGGCTTCCTTCAGGGTGATGCCGGGAACGTACGCGGTGGCGAACCACGGGGGACGTGCGGCGCGGTCGCTGGCGAGCAGCGGTGCGGTGGCGCCCTCGGGCAGGCGCGCGAGGTTGTCCAGCTCGTGCCCGAAGCGCCGCAGGAAGTCCTTGTCCTCGCCGACCACGGAGGCGAGCAGTTGCTTGACGGCGACGTACCGGCCGTCCTGGACCCCGAGGTACACCCGCCCCATGCCGCCGGCCCCGAGCCGGCCGGCCAGCGGAATCGGCCCGATCTGACGCGGATCCTCCGCCTCCAGCGGCTCGGCCCCGCTCCCCCTCAGCTCTAACACGTCAGCCCCGTCAGCATCGGAAGTATTTTCTGGAAATCTACCCGATGCCCCCGAGAGGACAACGTGGCCCCGCTGCCGACGACTTGGCCCTCCGGACCGGCTACCAGGCCAGCTGCGCGATCTCCTCCGAGACCACCGCGCACGCGTCCGCCGCCGGGTCGATGAGCGGGAAGTGCCCGACCCCGTCCAGCAGCGTCAGGCCGACCGTCTCCCCCGCCTTCGCCGCGGCGGCCACGTACGACTCCGCCACCCGCGCCGGGACCACGATGTCCTCGCGGCCCTGCACCACCGCCGTGGCGATGCCCGTCGGGAGCAGGGCCGCCGGGTCCGCGTACGGGAGCCGCTCCGCCCAGTGCGCCGCGCCGCCCAGCAGTTGCCCGCAGGCGCCCCCGCAGACGCCCAGTTCCTCCGCCACCGCGAAGTCGGCGATGGGGGCCAGCGCCACCACCCCGCGCAGCGGCGGCGGTTCGGGCAGCCGCCAGGGGGAGCCGGACGGGAGCACGTGCCGGGCGGCGGCCCACAGCGCGAGCTGGCCGCCCGCCGAGTGGCCGGTGACGACGACGCGGCGCACGTCCGCCTGCGGCAGCGCGGCGGCGGTCAGTTCCGGCAGCGCGTCCAGTGCGGCGGCGACGTCGTCGAAGGTCTCCGGCCAGCGTCCGGCGACCGGCCCGTCGGCGGCCTGGTGCGGGAGGGAACTGCCGCGGCGGTACTCGACGTTGGCGACGGCGAAGCCCTGCCGGGCTAGGAATCCGGCCATCGGGGTGATGTGCTGCCGGTCGTACGGGGCCCGCCACGCACCGCCGTGCAGGAGCACCACCAGCGGGGCCTGTCCCTGGGTTTCGCCGCGCGGGGCGTAGAAGTCGACGAGCTGGTCGGGGTGTTCTCCGTAGGCGGCGCTCGCGTCCGGGGCGACGGCCGGATGGGAGAAGGCCGATGCGGCCTCGGCGGCGTCCCGTTCCACTGCGGCGGGGTCCGTCATCGGCTCAACCTCTCGGTAACGCGTGGGACAGCGGGGACAGATGTTCCGGTGTTTCGGCAGAGCGGGACCGTATCAGTCTGGAACGGGGCGTTCCGTGCGCGCACCCGGATATACCGGGGCGGGCGGAGCCTCAGCCCCGCCCGCCCGGTGATGTGACGTTTCGCTACCGCGTCACCCGAAAATGTGACCCAGTGTGCGTGCCGCACGCTCCGCGTCGGCGAATCCGACGTACAGCGGAGTGAAGCCGAAGCGCAGGACGTCGGGGGCCCGGAAGTCGCCGATGACGCCCCGGGAGATCAGCTCCCGCATGACCTCGCGGGCGTTGTCCGTGCGCAGCGAGATCTGGCTGCCCCGGTGGGCGTGCTCGGCCGGGGTGACCGACTCGACCGTGCCCTGCGGGACGTACGCCGCCACGCAGTCGAGGAAGAAGTCGGTCAGGGCCAGGGACTTGGCCCGTACGGCCTCGACCGCGACCCCGTCCCAGGCGTCGAGCGCCGCTTCCAGGGCCAGCATGGACAGGATGTCCGGGGTGCCGACCCGGCCCCGGGTCGCGCCCTCGGCCGGGCGGTAGCCCGGGGTCATCGCGAAGGGATCCGCGTGGCCGTTCCACCCGGGGAGGGGGGAGTCGAAGGCGGCCTGGTGGCGCTCGGCGATGTACAGGTACGCGGGCGCGCCGGGGCCGCCGTTCAGGTACTTGTACGTGCAGCCGACCGCGAGGTCCACGGCCTGCGCGTCGAGTCCGACGGGCAGGGCCCCGGCCGAGTGGCACAGGTCCCAGACGACCAGGGCCCCCGCCGCGCGGGCGGCGGCGGTGAGGCCGGGCAGGTCGTGGAGACGGCCGGTGCGGTAGTCGACGTGGTTGAGGAGCACGACGGCCGTGTCCTCGCCCAGCGCCGCGGGGACGTCCGCCGGATCGGTGGGCACCGCCGTCAGGCCGGTCAGCCGGGCCGCCGACTGGGCGATGTACCCGTCGGTCGGGAAGGTGGCGGCGTCGACCAGCATCCGGGTCCGTCCCGGCCCGGCCAGCCGGGCCGCGCCGACCAGGGCCTTGAACAGGTTGACGCTGGTGGAGTCGCCGACGACCACCTGGCCGGGGGCCGCACCGACGAGCGGGGCGATCTTGTCGCCGATCCGCTCCGGCGCGGTCCACCAGTCGCTCTCGTCCCAGGAGCGGATGAGGAGCTCGCCCCACTGGCGCGTGACCACGTCGGCGGTGGCGGCCGCCACCCCGGCCGGAAGGGCGCCGAGGGAGTTGCCGTCCAGGTAGACGACGCCGTCAGGGAGGGTGAAGCGCTCGCGGAGCTTGCCGAGCTCGTCGGCGGCGTCGAGCTCGGCGGCGCGGGCGGCCAGATCGGCCATCGCGGTCGGCTCAGACATGGCTGCGCGCCGTCCAGAGCTCCGGGAAGACGTTCTTCGTCGCGCGCTTCTCCAGCCAGGTCACCCCGGCGGAGCCGCCCGTTCCGGTCTTCGCGCCCATCGCCCGGCGGGTGGCCACCAGGTGGTCGTTGCGCCAGCGCCAGACGAGCTCGGCGACGTCCGTGAGGACCTCGCCGAGGCGGTGGAGGTCGTGCTGCGCGTCGGGGTCGGCGTACAGGGCCGTCCAGACGGCCTCGACCTCGGCCGAGGGCTCGTAGCGCTGTGCGAGGTCGCGGTCGAGGACGGCGTCCGGGACCGGCAGGCCGCGGCGGGAGAGCAGGCGCAGCACCTCGTCGTAGAGGCTGGGCTCGTGGAGGGCCTTCTCCAGCTCCGCGTGGACGCGCGGGGCGCCGCGGTGCGGGACCAGCATGGAGGCGGACTTCTCGCCGAGCAGGAACTCCATCCGGCGGTACATCGCCGACTGGAAGCCGGAGCCCTCGCCGAGGGCGGCGCGGTAGGCGTTGAACTGCCCGGGGGTGAGCTGTGCGAGCGGGCGCCAGGAGGCGTTGAGGGCCTCCAGCTCACGGAGGGAACGTTTCAGCGCGTCCATCGCCACCGGGATCCGGTCCTCGCGCAGTGCGCGGGCCGCGGTCTCCCACTCGTGGACGATGACGGTGAACCACAGCTCCATGACCTGGGTCGTGACCAGGAAGACCATCTCGCCCGGGTCGTCCGAGCGCAGCTGCTGGAGGTGGGTGAGGACGTCCGCCTGGACGTAGTCCTCGTACGGGGTGGTGCCGGCGAAGTCGAGGTTCGGGGTGTCCGAACCGGCTCCGGAGGCATCAAGGGCGTGCGACATCGCTGTCTCCTCGACACGTGCTTCCGGGTAGCGGTCCGCTCCTTCCGGTGAGGTGAGTGGAGCCCCGGTCCCCTGCCCGCATCATAGGACGCCGGTGCGCCGGGGCTCCAGCGGGGAGTGAGGCAGGTCACATACCCGCCCGAACACTCCCCGCCGCGCGGCTCAGGCGCTCAGCGCGTCCGCGGCCGTCTCGGACGAGTCCCGCAGGAAGGTCGAGCAGCGCTCGTACTCCTCCTTCTCACCGATCGCCTCGGCCGCGCGGGCCAGGGCGTGCAGGGCGCGCAGGAAACCGCGGTTCGGCTCGTGCTCCCACGGAACCGGCCCGTGGCCCTTCCAGCCGGCGCGGCGCAGCGCGTCGAGACCGCGGTGGTAGCCGGTGCGGGCGTAGGCGTAGGACTCGACGGTGCGGCCGGCCGCGAAGGCCTCGTCGGCGAGCGTCGCCCAGGCGAGTGAGGAGGTGGGGTGCGCGGCGGCCACCTCGACGGCGGGCGTGCCCGCGGCGAGGGCCTCGCGGCCCGGCTCGTCGGGCAGATGGGTGGGGGCGGGACCCCCGAGCAGGTTCTGGTGAATGGACATGCACCCAGTCTGGGGCATCGCGGGGGCGTCCGGACGGCGCCCTGGCGGCCTCGTCAGGACAGGAGTGCGCGGCAACTGCGCGCAGGGGAAAGGCCGCAGGGCCCGGCCCGCCGTCGTGGGACGGGGGCCGGGCCCTGCGGTGAAGGCGTGTGCCTGCTTACTTGAGCTTCGTACCGGTCGAGCGCAGGTTCGCGCACGCCTCGGTGACGCGCGCGGCCATGCCGGCCTCGGCCGCCTTGCCCCAGGTGCGGGGGTCGTACTTGGACTTCGTGCCGACCTCGCCGTCGACCTTCAGCACCGCGTCGTAGTTGCGGAACATGTGGTCCACGACCGGGCGGGTGAAGGCGTACTGGGTGTCGGTGTCGAGGTTCATCTTCACGACGCCGTTCTCCAGCGCGGTGGCGATCTCCTCGGCCGTGGAGCCCGAACCGCCGTGGAAGACGAAGTCGAACGGCGAGGCCTTGCCGAACTTCTCGGCGACACCGGCCTGGAGGTCCTTGAGGAGCTCGGGGCGCAGGACGACGTTGCCCGGCTTGTAGACGCCGTGCACGTTGCCGAAGGAGGCGGCCAGCAGGTAGCGGCCCTTCTCGCCCAGGCCCAGGGCCTCGGCGGTGCGGATCGCGTCGTCGACGGTGGTGTACAGCTCGTCGTTGATCTCGTGGCTGACGCCGTCCTCCTCGCCGCCGGTCGGGGTGATCTCGACCTCAAGGATGATCTTCGCGGCGGCGGCCTTGGCGAGCAGCTCCTGGCCGATGGCCAGGTTGTCGGCCAGGGTCTCCGCGGAGCCGTCCCACATGTGCGACTGGAAGAGCGGGTTCAGACCACGGGCCACGCGCTCGGCGGAGATGTCCAGGAGCGGACGTACGTAGCCGTCCAGCTTGTCCTTGGGGCAGTGGTCCGTGTGCAGGGCGATCGTGACGCCGTACTTGGCGGCCACGACGTGCGCGAACTCGGCCAGGGCGACCGCGCCGGTGACCATGTCCTTGTTGTGCTGGCCACCCAGGAACTCCGCACCACCGGTGGAGATCTGGATGATGCCGTCGCTCTCGGCCTCCGCGAAGCCGCGCAGCGCAGCGTGCAGGGTCTGGGAGGAGGTCACATTGATGGCCGGGTAGGCGAACTTGCCTGCCTTCGCCCGGTCGAGCATCTCGTTGTAGACCTCGGGGGTTGCGATGGGCATCTGTCCGCTCCTTGGATGTGCGGGGAGTGTGCTTATTGCGGGCCCTGACCTGGGGGCGACGTCATCGTCGCGCCTATCTTTCCAGACTCCGCGCGACACTCCACCCCACCGGTCACCCGCTAAGACGGGAAGGCGCCGGGATGTTTCACGTGAAACATCCCGGCGTCCCGGAAACGAGCAGGTCAGGGCTGGAGGCGGGACTCCTGAGGACCTTGGTCACCAGTTGCGCCGGGCCCCGGCGCAGCCCTGGCGCACCTCCCGCGCAGCCCCGGCACGGGCGCCTAGGAGAGGCCGAGGTCCCCGAGGCGGTAGCCGGTGAGGTAGGGCAGGCCCGCCTCGGCGATGGCTCCGGCGGCACCGCGGTCCACGATCGTGGCGACGGCGACGACCTCGCCGCCGGCCTCGCGGACCGCCTCGACGGCGGTCAGCGGGGACCCGCCGGTGGTCGAGGTGTCCTCGACGACCAGGCAGCGCTTGCCCTGCACGTCGGTGCCCTCGATCCGGCGCTGCATCCCGTGCGCCTTCTGCGCCTTGCGGACGACGAAGGCGTCGAGGCGCTCACCGCGCGCCGCGGAGGCGTGCAGCATCGAGGTGGCGACCGGGTCGGCGCCCAGGGTCAGACCGCCGACGCAGTCGTAGTCGAGGTCGGCGGTGAGGTCGAGCATGACCTGGCCGACCAGCGGGGCCGCCTCGCCGTCGAGGGTGATCCGGCGGAGGTCGATGTAGTAGTCGGCCTCCCGGCCGGAGGAGAGGGTCACCTTGCCGTGCACGACGGCCTTGTCCTTGATCTGCTGCAGAAGCGCATCGCGTACGTCACTCATGCCCTCGAGCTTAAGCGCTGACAAGGGGCCCTACCCGAGCCGCCGCCAGGTCCACGTGCTGGAGATCTCCAGCGGGTCCACCGGGGTGACCAGGCGCGGCAGGCTGTTCAGGCCGTTCGGCGGGCCCGACTGCGGCTCGACGCAGACGGCCTCGGGTTCCTCGTCGTACACGACCACCCACTCGGAGCGGCTGGTGAGCCTCAGCTCCAGGGCGCCGGGCCAGGTCAGGGTGACGTCCACGCCGTCCGGCATGCCGAAGCAGTCGTCCCACGGGCCCGGCAGGGGCTCGATGCGGCGGCCGGTGGGGATGTGGTCGGCGCCCCGCTCCTCCTGCCAGGCGGCGTCGAAGGCCACCTTCACGTCCTCGCCGCCGGGCTGGAGGCTGCGCCGGAACCAGGGGTGCCAGCCCGCCTGGGCCGGGAAGGAGTCCCCGTACGTCTCGATGCCCATGGTCAGGGTCAGCGCGTCCTCGCCCAGCTCGAAGACCTGGGTCACCCGGCCGGGGTACGGCCACGGGTCGGCGAGGTCGTAGGTGAAGACCGCCTGGGTCGCGGTGGCGCCGGCCGGGCGCCAGGGCACGTCGCGGCCGAAGCCGTGGAGGGCGTGGGGCGGGTGGTTGAGCGGCATCTGGTGCTCGGTCGCCCCGTCCCAGAACCGGCCGTTCGCCGTACGCCCGCACCACGGCACCATCGGGAAGGCCCCGTACCTCGGGCCCTGACGCAACAGCTCCGTCCCGTCGATGCGCAGGCTGCTGATCCGGCAGCCGTTCTCCTGGTCGACGGTCACCTCGGCGCCGCCGGCGGTCAGTTGCGTAGTCATACGGTCGACCCTAGTGCTGAGAGTGGATCAGCGACGCCTGCGCAGGGCCCGGCCCAGCACCACCGCCGAGGCGAGGGCGAGGGCGGCGGCCGGGGCGATCCAGCGCAGGCTGTCCCCGGCGGCGGTGGGGGCGGGCGCGGGGACTGGGGCGTACCGGCCGCGCGGGGGCGCGTGGTCCACCTCCTCGGCACTGCGGCCGATCATCGTCCGGCGGGCGTGGGCGGCCTCGGCCGGGGGCCGGCCGGCCCCGAGGTCGCCCAGGTCGGTGAACTCCGATTCCAGGAAGGGATCGAGGGAGGGCGGCGGCACGTCGGTGTCGAACACGGACGCGGAGACCTCGGTGACCTCGTCCCCGGAGCCGTCCCGCCCCGTGTCCTGCGCATCCTCGGCGGTCGCGGCGTCTTCGGCGTCCGCGGCGTCCTCGGCGTCGGCCACGGGGTCGCTCACCTCGGCCACGGCCACCGCGGCGAGCTGCTCGGCGGCCCGGTCCAGCAGCCGCCGCACGGCGGTGGCGGTGGCCTGCGGGGTGAAGGCGGCGGCGCGCCCGTCGGCCGCGCCGCCGGTGGTGAAGTCCAGCCGGGTGCCGTCCTCCACCGGGGTGAGCCGCAGCGTGAGGGAGAGTTTGACGGCCCCGTTGCCCCGCACCTCCGTGCCCTCGCCCTCGACGGCGAAGCGGCCGGGGTCCCGCTCGGTCAGGGACAGGGCCCCCCGGTAGGTCACGGTGTGCCCGCCGACCCTGACCTTCAGCCGGCCCGCGAGCGGCCCGGAACCGGTGTCGGCGTCCTGCTGGAGCCCCGGCACGCAGCGGGCCACCCGGGCGGGATCGCGCAGCACGGCGCGGAGGTCGTCGGCCGGTACCGGAACGAACACCTGATGCTCCATGTGGTCGAGCCTACCGAGGAGACCCGCTCACGTCCCCGGTCCGGCGCCGACACCGGTCACGAATACCTCGGGTGCGGCAGGGTCGACGGCGGCAGTCCGGGCATCCGGGTCCGTTCCGTGTCCCGTGCGGCGTCCTCCAGGGAGCGGGTCGACAGCGAGCTCGGCGCCGGGGTGTCGCGGTCCACGCGCAGCTGGGGGACCTGGTCGCGGGCGGCCAGCACCAGGCCCCAGTCCTGGGGCGGTGCGGCGGCCACGCCCAGCGGGGAGCGGTCGGGTCCGGCGGCGAAGCCGGAGAGGCGGCCGCCCGCACTGTAGGGCGCGGTCAGCAGGCCCGCGGCGCGCAGGGTGGCGTCCACCGTCCAGTACGTCCGCAGCCGCGTGGCCAGCGGACCCGCGTGCACGGCCATCCGCCCGCCGGGGCGCAGGGCCCGCGCTGCGAGCCCGTAGAACTCCTGCGAGTACAGCTTGGTGCTGGGGGTGATGCCCGGGTCGGGGAGGTCGGAGAGGATGACGTCGAACCCGTCCCGCGCGGCCGGGCCGCGCAGCCAGCGGAAGGCGTCCTGGGTGACGACGGCGAGGCGCGGGTCCTCGTACGCGCGGGCGTTGAGCGCGGAGAGCATCGGGTCGGTGCGCGCGAGGCGGACCACGCCCGGGTCGAGCTCGACGACGGTGACGGAGGCGACGTCGCGGTAGCGCAGCACCTCGCGGGCGGCGAGCCCGTCGCCGCCGCCGAGGACCAGGACCCGGCCGTGCGGGCCGGTCATCGCGGGGTGGACGAGGGCCTCGTGGTAGCGGTACTCGTCGTACCCGCTGACCCGCAGCCGCCCGTCGAGGTACAGGTCGAGGGAGCGCGGGGAGCCGGTACGGGGACCGGTGATCACCAGTTCCTGCACCCCGGTCTGGACGGCGACCCGCACCTCCCCGCCGTACACGGCGCGCCGGGCGACCCGCTCGAAGTCGTCGGCGAGGACGGTCGCGGAGGCGAGCACCGCCAGGACGGTCACGTTCGCGGCGATCAGCAGCCAGCGGCAGCGCCGGCTCAGGTCGCGGCGGAACAGCCACAGCACCAGTCCGCCGCCGACGGCCGCGTTGACGGTGCCGGTGAACATGGCGCCGGTGAGCTGGCCGAGCAGCGGGAGCAGCAGGAACGGGAAGGCGAGGCCGCCGACCAGGGCGCCCACGTAGTCCGCGGCGAACAGGTCGGCGACGGCCCCGCCCGCGTCCTGTCTGCGGATGCGCTGGATGAGGACCATCAGCAGCGGGATCTCCGCGCCGATGAGCACCCCGATGGCGAAGGAGAAGGCGACGAGCGCGGGCCGGGACTCCCCCAGCCAGACGAAGCTCGCGTACAGCGCCGTGGCGGAGAGCCCGCCGAGCAGGGCGAGCGCGGCCTCGATCATGCCGAAGCCGAAGGCGGGGCGTCTGCGCAGGCGTTTGGCGAGCAGGGAGCCGACGCCCATGGCGAAGACCATGACGGACAGCACGACCGACGCCTGGGTGACGGAATCGCCGATGAGGTAGGAGCCCAGGGCGAGCAGCTCCAGTTCGTACACCAGCCCGCAGGCGGCACAGACGAACACGGTGGCCAGGACGAGGAGCCGGCCGGTCCGGGGCCGTACGGGGAGGGCGGCCGGGACGGCCGCCGAGCCCCCCGGCTCCGGAGCCGGGAGCACCCGGCGCGGGACGGAACGGTCGATCATGAAGCGAACCGTACGTCACCGCCCACTTCGACCCGGTCACCCACATGGGTGCAAGTCGCGTACCGTTCCAGCCAGTTGGCGTAACCGGGCGGGTGCGCCCGCGCCCCGGGCCCGCCCCGCGACCCGGCCGGGCCGGTTCACAGCAGCGCGGGGGACTCCTCGGCCGCCGCGGCGGTGGCGCCCATCCGTACCCCGACCCGCGTCCTGGTGGCCACGAGCTGGCCCTCCTGCGGATACGCGTGCCAGGTCCGCCAGCGCACCTGGCCCTCGTAGCGCTGGGCCAGCATGGCGGTGAAGGCGTGCGGGCTGCCCGGGAAGGTGCCCGCTAGCCCGTTCGGGTGGTCCGCGACCAGTGCGAGCAGTTCCTGCGCCCTCCCCGCGAAGGAGCCGCGCGAGAGGGTCTCGACCCGCGCGGCGAACTCGTACTCCCAGTCACCCACCCGCTTGGCCACGCCGAGGGGCAGTGGCGTGCTGCTGCCGGGCATGCAGGCGACCGTCTCCGAGCAGAGCACCGCGCCCTCCTCCAGGAGTACCTGGTGGGAGGCTCCGAGCAGGCGCAACTCCACCTTGGCGCCCACCAGTTCGAGGTTCAGTACGGCCAGGGCGGGCAGCCGGTCCCGCCCCAGAGCCCAGGCGAGGTCGGCGGCACGCGTGTCGGTGTAGGTGGTCTGGAGGGTCGTGAGCATGAGTCGGCTCCGCAAACGCGCGAGGGAGATGGGCCGGGGCCCGCCAGCGGTAGTCAACGGGTGGGGGACACCGGCACGGGTCCACAGGAAGTCCCGGGAGGTCCGAGGACTGGTCTACTCAACCGAGGGAATCATGAAAGGCACGGCACTCACAGCGTTTTTACCCAACTTGACGGGGTTTACATCCCCCCGGGGGCTACCCAGTTCACGTGTTCAACGAGTTGCGTCCCGCGCGTCGTGATGCATGGGCGAACGCGAGGACGCCCGACGGAAGTTACACCGCCGGGCACCCCCCTTCCGCGCGGTGCCACGCTGCCCCGTGTCAGCTGGAACCGCCGCACCCACCGCCCCCGCCCCCGCAGGACGAGGAGGACCCGCAGGAGGACGAGCCGCCCGAACACGAGCTCGACGATCCGCCGCTCGACCATCCGCTGCTCGACGATCCGCTGCGCCGGGACCCGGACGAAGACCCGCCGCCCGAGGAACGGACCGCGAGGGTCACGACGAAGGCGACCAGCATGAGCCCCATCACAATGAAGACGAACACCACGTCCGCCCCCCTTTCTCACACCCCGGTCCTCCCGGGGAGCGGGATCCCCGCGTCCCGCGTGACAGGGAGATGCCCGCAGGCCACGCGGCCCAAAGCACACTTGAGCAAGTCCAGAGGTTCCCCGCAGGATGACGCACATGACCGCACCCGTGAGCAGCAACCGCCCCTTCCTGAACCGCCGGCTGGCGGCCTTCGGCACCACGATCTTCGCGGAGATGTCGACGCTGGCCGCCCGCACCGGGTCGATCAACCTCGGCCAGGGCTTCCCCGACACCGACGGCCCGGCCGAGATCGCCGAAGCGGCCTCCCGCGCGGTCCTCACGGGCCTCGGCAACCAGTACCCGCCCGGCCCCGGCGTCCCCGAGCTGCGCACCGCGATCGCCGAGCACCAGCAGCGCTTCTACGGCCTGGCCTACGACCCCGACACGGAGGTCCTGGTCACCGCGGGTGCCACGGAGGCCATCGCGGCCTCCCTCCTCGGCCTGCTGGAACCGGGTGACGAGGTCATCGCCCTCGAACCGTTCTACGACTCGTACGCGGCCTGCATCGCCATGGCCGGCGCCGTACGGGTCCCCGTCACCCTGCGCCCGCACGCCGGGGCCTTCGTCCTCGACCTGGACGAACTGCGCGCGGCGGTCACTCCGCGCACCCGGCTGCTCCTGCTGAACACCCCGCACAACCCGACGGGCACCGTCCTCACCCCGGCCTAGCTGGCCGCCGTGGCCGAGCTGGCGGTGGAGCGCGACCTCCTGGTCGTCACGGACGAGGTCTACGAGCACCTGGTCTTCGAGGGCTCCCACACCCCCCTGGCCGGCCTCCCCGGCATGCGCGAGCGCACCGTCACCATCTCCTCGGCCGGCAAGACCTACTCCTTCACCGGCTGGAAGGTCGGCTGGGTCACGGCTCCCCCGGCCCTGGTCTCGGCGGTCCGCTCGGCCAAGCAGTTCCTCACCTACGTCTCCTCGGGCCCCTTCCAGTACGCGATCGCCGAGGCCCTGGCCCTCCCCGACGCGTACTACGAGGGCCTGCGCGCCGACCTGGCCGCCAAGCGCGACCTCCTCGCCGACGGCCTCGCGGCGGCCGGTTTCGAGGTCTACCGCCCGCAGGGCACGTACTTCATCACCACCGACATCACCCCGCTCGGCGAGAAGGACGGCCTCGCCTTCTGCCGCGCCCTGCCGGAACGCTGCGGCGTGGTCGCCATCCCGAACCAGGTCTTCTACGACGACAAGTCCGCCGGCGCCACCCAGGTCCGCTGGGCCTTCTGCAAGCGAACGGCGGTTTTGCAGGAGGCGGTGGACCGCCTGGGTCGGCTGGCTCGCTGAGCGCGGGCCGGTGGACATGTAGGTGCTCGTACCTGGGCCTTCTGCAAGCGGACCGAGGTTTTGCAGGAGGCGGTCACGCGCCTGCGGCGCCTGTAGGACGAGGGGGCAGCGTCAGGACGCCTCCGCGCGGTCGTCCTGGCGGGGTGGCGGGGCGGGGAGGAGCAGGGCCGTCAGCCACAGGGCGGCGGCGACGGCCAGGGCCGGGGCGTGGCCCGGGGCCTCGATGGACCAGGCCCAGAACTCCGGCGTGCTGTCCGGGCCCACGCCGAGCAGGAGGGTCGGGCCGAAGGTGCCCAGGGGCAGCAGCCAGGCCAGGCCGCTGCCGAAGAGGCGGGCGCTGATCACCGCCAGGCCCAGGTGGCCGACGGCGTTGCGGGCCGAGGCGGCGAACACCTCCGCGGGCAGGCCGGCCAGCAGCGGCAGGGCCGACAGCACCACGGCCAGCAGGGTCAGCGCGACCAGGTGCAGGCGCCGGTAGCCCGGCATGGGCTGGGCCGCGGTGTGCTCCAGGTCGGCCATGGGCGAGTGGAAGGTGGTGCCGAGGACGACCGCGTAGGCGACGGGCGCGACCGCCGCGACCGGGATGCTGAAGTCGACCAGGTAGCGGAAGTCCGGGAAGTCGACCTGGGTCCCGGTGAACACCACGGTGGCCACGGCCACGGCCAGCGAGGCCGCCGCCGCACGGGGCAGGTCGCGGCTGCGCGCGTAGGCGAGGACGGGGTTCACCGGGGCAGCGGGGGTACGGGGCGGCAGGCGCCGATCTCGCCCGCGGCAGCGCTGATCCACGCGTCGCGGTCCGCCGCCGGTGCCTTGAGCACGGCCTCCAGCGTGGCCGCGAACTCGTCCCCGTAGTACGGGGCCCCCGCCCCGGCGCGGCTGTGGATCACGGCCTGGAAGAGGAAGGTGTCCGGCAGCCCGCCGAGCTCCTTGAGCGGATACGGCTCGCAGCCGGACGCGGGCTGCGGCAGCGAGGCGTCGAGCATCGCCGCGGTCAGGGTGGCGGTGTCGACGACGGGCCGGTAGACGGGCAGCTCCGCGCTGTACGGGCCGCTGGGGCGCAGCCCCGTCTGGTAGAAGCTGCGGTTGAGGCCGGTGAGCGGGCCCAGGGCCTGGTCGACCTTCAGGGTGGCGGCCTCGACCTGGGGCATCAGATGCCTGTCGGCCGGCCACAGGCAGGCCTTCGTACGGCCCTGGGTGACACAGGCGGGCTCCTCGGGCTGCTGCGCCCGCACCGCCCAGAACGGGTCGGGCACCGGGGCGCGGAAGGTCAGCAGCACGCCCCCGGCCACCACCGCGGCCAGGGCCACGGGCACGACCGCGTACAGCCGGGGCGAGACCACCGGGCGCCGGACCAGCGCGGGCAGGGCCAGCAGGGTGAGCGCCGCGGCGCCGCACCAGGCGGTCGCGACGAGCAGGCGCGTGGTGTGGGGGCGGAAGGTGGCGTCCCAGTGCTCGTCGATGGCCGGGAAGAGACTGGCCAGGGGGCTCTCGGGCACGAACGCGAAGACGACGAACACCAGGTACCAGAGCACGCCCGCGGCGGGGGCGGTGATCCGGGACGGCAGCAGGCTGCCGGCGGCGACGCCCGCGGCGATCTGGAACCCGATCATGACGGCGCCCAGCAGCAGCGGGGTCCACACCGGGTCGGTGACCTCGCTGACGGCGGCGGTGCGCCAGAAGGCGATGGCGGCCATCAGCGCGTACGCGGCGAGCGCCGGCAGCCAGGCCGCGGCCCACAGCAGCAGGGCCTGCGACCAGCCGCCCCGGGGGGTCGTGTCGGCCCAGGCGCTCGTACGGGTGCGCCGGGCGCGGCCCGCGCTCCACGCGGCGGCGGCGCTCATCAGGGAGCCCATCACGATCACGCCGAACACCTGGACCTTGATGCTGGCCTGGGTCCACCAGCCGATCCAGTCGCTGGTCGCGGTGTCCTCGGAGACCAGGTACCAGGAGCCGACGGCGGCCATCAGCAGCGCCACCTTGCCGGCCTCGCCGCGGCGCATCTCGTGGAGCAGCACGCGGATCACAGGACGACTCCGTTCCGGTCCACGACGGCCAGGTAGCCGCCCTCGACCGTGGAGCCGCTGACGGTGCTTCCGTCGTGTCCGGGAGCCTGCGCGCAGAGCTCCGCCGCGGTGCCGGTGAACCGCACCCGGCCTTCCAGGAGCACCGAGACGCGGTCGCAGACGTGGGCGACGTCCTCGGCCAGGTGCGTGCTCATCACCACCGCGGAGCGTTCCCCCAAGGCCCGGATGAGGGTGCGGAAACCGATCCGCTGGGCGGGGTCAAGGCCGACCGTCGGCTCGTCGAGCAGCACCAGCGCGGGCCGGTTGACGACGGCCTGCGCGATCCCGGCCCGGCGCAGCATCCCGCCGGAGAGCGCCCCCATGCGCCGGTCCGCGTACTTCTCCAGCTCCACCAGCCGCAGGGCGTCACGGGTGCGTTCGCTGCGCTGCGGGGCGGGCACCTTGCGCAGCCAGGCCGCGTACTCGACGAACTCCTGGACGGTGAAGCGCGGGTAGTAGCCGAAGGACTGCGGCAGGACGCCGATGCGTTCGCGCAGCCGGCGGGTGCGGGCGCGGCTGTCCGAGGACTCGCCGAGCAGGGACACGGTCCCCGTGTGCGGCCGGCGGGCGGTGCTCAGCAGGGAGAGCAGGGTGGTCTTGCCCGCTCCGTTCGGGCCGAGCAGCGCGGTGGTGCCGGAGGTGAAGCGGGCGCTGACGTCGTCGAGGGCGACCACGGTCTTGTAGCGGACCGTGGCGCCCTCGACGGCCGCGACCGGCGTGGAGCCGGCCGCGGCGATATCACTGTCGACGGACACGGTTCCCTGTTCAGTTCTGAGCGGACACGAAGCCGTAGGCGCGGCTTCCGGGAATCCCGGCCCAGGTGGCCTTGGTGTAGTACTTGCCACCCGTGGTGGTGCCCCCGTAGGAGCCGCAGCCGAAGCCCGAGGAGTAGTTCTTCGACACCGAGGCGATCTTCGGGTCGGGCATCCAGTCCTTGTCCTGGTAGACGTAGCCGCTGAAGGTCCGCGTGTCCGACACCGGGACGTCGCCACAGGCCTTCGCGTGGCCCGAACCCGGCCCGTTCCAGCGGTCGCCGTCCTCCTTCGACCCGGCGGTCGCAATCGAGAACGGAAGGCGGCTGTTGGTGATCTCCCCGGCGGCCGCGATGCCGACGGGCAGGGCCAGTACTGCGGTCAGGCCCACCACGGCTATGCGCTTGCGCGTGTGCGTCATGTTCTTCCCCCTGAGTCGAGAGCTTTGCACTGACAACGCCAGCGACCGTAACCCTCGAATGATCGGCTCCGGAGTGACCGTCGTCACACGGGGCTCCTGTAGGCCGAAAACCGACCCTTACACACGCGCCGACCGCGCCAAATGCGGTAGCCCGCTGACCAATTGGCGCAAAGGATGCCCAGGAGTGCTTGCGGGGCGAGTGAAGGCGGTGTGAAGCTGACGGCCTCGAAGGTGCCCGAAGCCCCCGTCGCCGGACGGGTGTCATCACGCCGAGCGGAAGAGTCGGGACACATGGCAACGGGCAGCAGGATCCCCGCCTCCGCGCTGCCGCCGCACCTGCGGGCGGTACGGGCCGCCGCCCCGCCGGCCGTGGTCGCGCTCGGGGTGTTCGCCGCCGTCCGCGGCGCCGGGATCCTGGTGGTCGCGGCCGGGTCCTGGTGGGCCGGACGGGATCCCGTACGGGTCCTCGGCCGCTCCTGGGACGCCTCCTGGTACCTGGGGATCGCCGCCGACGGGTACGGGCGCACCGTGATGTCGGCCGACCCCCTCACCGGCACCGGCGCCGTCCAGAGCGACTACGCCTTCTTCCCGCTCTACCCCGTCCTGATGCGGCTCGTCTCCGCCGTGCTGCCCGGCGGACTGGTCCCCGCAGGGCTGCTGATCGCCTGGGTCTCGGCCGCCGTCGCCGCCGTCGGCGTCTACCGGATCGGGGAGCGGCTGCTCGGGCCGCGCGCCGGGATACTGCTCGTGGGGCTCTGGGCGGCCCTGCCGCACGCCGTGGTGCTGACCCTCGCCTACACCGAGGCCCTGCTGGCCGCGCTCGCCGCCTGGTCCCTCTACGCCCTGCTGCGCGGCCGCTGGCTGTGGGCCGCGGGCCTGGCGGTGCTCGCCGGGCTGACCCGGCCGACCGGGATCGCCGTCGCGGCCGCCGTCTGCGCCGTGGCCCTGCACGCGCTGGTCGTCCGCAGGGCCCGGGCGCCCGAGGTGTGGGCGGCGGCGCTGCTGGCCCCCGCGGGCTGGGTGGCGTACGTCCTCACCGTCGGGGTGCGGGGGCGTGATCCGCTGGGCGGGTACTTCACCGTGCAGCGGCGCTGGGGCTCGCGCTTCGACTTCGGCGCCGGGGCGCTGCGCACCGCGGAGCGGGTCCTGACCGGCGGGCACGTGCCGCTCGCCACCACCGTGACGGTGGTCCTGCTGGCCGCTGCCGGGCTGCTGGCGGCCCTGCTGGTGCTGGACCGCACCTCGCTGCCGCTGCTCGTGTACACCGGGATACTGCTGCTGATGACCTTCGGCGGGGCCGGGTTCTTCGAGTCGAAGCCGCGGTTCCTGCTGCCGGCGTTCCCGCTGCTGCTGCAGCTCGCCGCCGCCATGGCCAGAGCCCGGCCGCGCACCGCGGTCGTGGTGACCGCGGGGCTGGCCGGGCTCTCCTACGGCTACGGGCTCTACCTGCTGCTCGTAGCGCGGGTACCGCTGTGACGGGCGGCTACTGCTTGGCGTCGCCGTTCGTGTCCTCGTCGCCGCCGGTGGAGTCGATGTCCTTCTCCAGGCCGAGCTGCTCGACGAGCCACTTGTCGAACTCGATGGAGGCGCGGACCCAGCTGACCGTGGAGGACACGAAGTGCTCCAGGCTGACGCCGGTGCCGATCAGCATCTGCGCCTCGCCGATCAGGCGGACCGAGCCGTCGTCGTGGGTGTGGCTGTAGACCTTCGGCCACAGGGTGCGGCGGTTCCAGTCGTCGATCGACTCGAGAAGCTGCGGCTTCTCGTCGATCTTGTGCGGACGGTCGTAGAAGGTCCGCACCGAGAAGACCTGCTGCTCGTCCTCGCCGCGGAACATGAAGTACGTGCGGAACTCCTCCCACGGCGCCGCGAGGTCACCCTCGTCGTCGACGACGTACTTGAGCTCCATCTGCTCCAGCAGCTGCTTGACCAGATCCTGGTCGGGGACGACGGGGCCCGCCGGTCCTGTGGCCTGCGGATCGGGCTGCTGCCCTCCGAAGTTCGGAATCGAGGCCGGGTCGATGCTCACCGTGTACTTCCCTTCGTGCGGATACCTGCATCCTCCCCCATCTCGCCTACCCCGTGTCCACCCCCGGACGCCCTATCCGCTCCGGGCGGACACATGAGCCCGCCCGGGGCGGCCCGATCGGCGCGACACGCCCGGGACGCCCCTGGGACGGGCCCGGGACGGGCCCTAGAGCGCCTTGCCGACCAGCAGGTCCTCGCCGGCCACGTCGACCCGTACGGTGTCGCCGTCCCTGACCTCGCCGGAGAGGATCTCCTTGGCCAGGCGGTCGCCGATCGCCGTCTGGATCAGGCGGCGCAGCGGCCGGGCGCCGTACGCCGGGTCGTTGCCCTTGTCCGCCAGCCAGGCCAGGGCCTCCGGCGTGATGTCCAGGGTCAGGCGCCGGTCGGCCAGGCGCTTGGCCAGCCGGCCGATCTGCAGCTCGGCGATGTGCGCCAGCTCGTCCCGGCTCAGCGCGGAGAAGACCACCAGGTCGTCCAGGCGGTTGAGGAACTCCGGCTTGAAGGAGGCCCGGACCACCTCCAGGACCTTGGCCTTCTTGTCCTCATCCGAGATCGCCGGGTCCACCAAGCCGTGCCCGCTCAAGAACTGACTGCCGAGGTTCGAGGTCAGCACCAGGATGGCGTTACGGAAGTCCACCGTCCGGCCCTGGCCGTCCGTGAGGCGGCCGTCGTCCAGGACCTGGAGCAGGACGTCGAAGACCTCGGGGTGGGCCTTCTCCACCTCGTCCAGCAGGACCACGCTGTACGGGCGCCGGCGCACGGCCTCGGTCAGCTGGCCGCCCTCCTCGTAGCCCACGTACCCGGGCGGGGCGCCGACCAGCCGGGCCACGCTGTGCTTCTCGCCGTACTCCGACATGTCGATGCGGACCATGGCCCGCTCGTCGTCGAAGAGGAAGTCCGCGAGCGCCTTGGCCAGCTCCGTCTTGCCCACGCCCGTCGGGCCGAGGAAGAGGAAGGAGCCGGTCGGCCGGTCGGGGTCTGCGATTCCGGCGCGGGTGCGGCGCACGGCGTCCGAGACGGCACGTACGGCCTCGCCCTGGCCGATCAGGCGGCGGCCCAGCTCCTCCTCCATCCGGAGCAGCTTCTGGGTCTCGCCCTCCAGCAGGCGGCCCGCCGGGATGCCCGTCCAGGCGCCGACCACGTCCGCGATGTCGTCCGGGCCGACCTCGTCCTTGACCATGGCGTCTTTGGAGCGTCCGGTCTTGGAGACCTCGGCCTCGGCCTCCGTGGCCTCCGCCAGCTCGCGCTCCAGCGTCGGGATCTCCCCGTACAGCAGCTTCGAGGCGGAGTCGAAGTCCCCGTCGCGCTGTGCGCGCTCGGCCTGTCCGCGCAGGTCGTCCAGGCGCTCCTTGAGCTCGCCCACCCGGTTGAGGGACTGCTTCTCCTTCTCCCAGCGGGCGGTCAGACCCCGCAGGTCCTCCTCCTTGTCCGCCAGGTCCTTGCGGATCTTGTCCAGGCGCTCCAGCGAGGCCGGGTCGGACTCGTTCTTCAGCGCCAGCTCCTCCATCCGCAGCCGGTCCACGGCGCGCTGGAGCTCGTCGATCTCCAGCGGGGAGGAGTCGATCTCCATGCGCAGCCGGGACATGGCCTCGTCGACGAGGTCGATGGCCTTGTCGGGGAGGAAGCGGGAGGTGATGTACCGGTCGGACAGGGTCGCGGCCGCGACCAGCGCGCTGTCGTTGATGACGACCTTGTGGTGGGCCTCGTACCGGCCCTTGAGCCCGCGCAGGATCGCGATGGTGTCCTCGACGGACGGCTCGGCGACCAGCACCTGCTGGAAGCGCCGCTCCAGCGCCGGGTCCTTCTCGATCCGCTCGCGGTACTCGTCGAGCGTGGTCGCGCCCACCATGCGCAGCTCGCCGCGGGCCAGCATCGGCTTGAGCATGTTGCCCGCGTCCATGGCCGAATCGCCGCCGGCGCCCGCGCCGACGACCGTGTGCAGCTCGTCGATGAAGGTGATGATCTGGCCGTCGCTCGACTTGATCTCGGCGAGGACGGTCTTCAGCCGCTCCTCGAACTCACCGCGGTACTTCGCGCCGGCGACCATCGCGCCGAGGTCCAGGGCGACGAGGCGCTTGTTCTTCAGCGACTCGGGGACGTCGCCCTTGACGATGCGCTGGGCCAGGCCCTCGACGACGGCCGTCTTGCCGACGCCGGGCTCGCCGATGAGCACCGGGTTGTTCTTCGTACGGCGCGAGAGCACCTGGACGACGCGCCGGATCTCCTGGTCACGGCCGATGACCGGGTCGAGCTTGCCCTCACGGGCGGCTGCCGTGAAGTCCGTGCCGAACTTCTCCAGGGCCTTGTACTGGCCCTCGGGGTCGGGGGTGGTCACCCGCCGTCCTCCTCGTGCGTTCTCGAAGGCGGCCAGCAGCTTCTTCGCCGTCGCGCCCTGTGCGGAAAGGAGCTCACCGGCCGCGCCGCCCTTGGCGGCGACGGCGATGAGCAGGTGTTCGGTGGAGAGGTACTCGTCGCCGAGCTTCCCGGCCTGGCCGTCGGCCTCGGCGAGTACGGCGAGCAGTTCCCGGGTGGGCTGCGGGGGCGCCACGGTGGAGCCGGTGACGCTGGGCAGCGCGGCGAGCAGCCGGTCCGCGCCCGCGCGTACGGCGGCCAGGTCGGCGTCGGTGGCGACCAGCAGGTCGATGACGTTCTCGTTGTCCTCGCCGGCGAGCAGGGCCAGCAGCAGGTGCGCGGGGGTCAGGTCCGCGTGACCGTCCTTGACGGCCCGGCTGGTGGCCGCGTTCAGCGCGTCCCGGCTCTTGTTGGTCAGCTCGGCATCCACGGGTGACTTCTCCTCTCCCGGAGGGGGTGACAGAACTCTGACATAGTCAGCGTATGCAAAGTTGAGTCTATTCCACTCAAGGATGTTCAGGGGCCGGACCCGCGGCAGGTCGGGCGGTGCGGACCGTACGCTCGGGCCATGTCTCCTGACGTACTCAACCCGACGCCCGAGTACCTCGCCTTCTGGCGGGAGCGGCACGTCTGCACGCTGACCACCCCCCGCCCGGACGGCACGCCCCACGTGGTGCCGGTGGGCGTGACGTACGACCCGGAGGCCGGACTGGCCCGGGTGATCAGCAACAAGCACAGCAAGAAGGTCCGCAACGTCCTGGCGGCGCAGGCCGCACGGCCGGGCGGGGTCCGGGTCGCGGTCTGCCAGATGGAAGGGCGCCGCTGGGCCACCCTGGAGGGGCGCGCGGTGATCCGTACGGACGAGGCGTCGGTCGCCGACGCGGTGGCGCGCTACGCGCAGCGGTACGGGCGGACGCCCTCGCCCAATCCGGACCGGGTCGTCATGGAGATCACCCTGGACCGGGCCATGGGCCGCGCCTGAGGCCGGGGGGCCGGGGCAGGGCGGCCCCGGGCCAAAAACAGTTCAGCTTTCATCTTTGTCCGGTTCGACTACTGGACGCGGACATCACAACGGCGCCATCGTGGTCAGGTCCACGATGGCGCCGTTGTGTGGGGGAAGCACCTGAGCGATCTGCGACGACGGGGGAATCGCTTCAGGCACTGCGGGGGGTGGCGGTGGTGATATCGGGTTCGAAGAGCTGGTGGTCCCGCTGATCGAGATTGACGAAGACCATTCCGTAGCGCACCTCGCAGCGGACGGGCTGCGGCGCGCCCCGCGGGCGGCGCAGGCACCGGTAGGCACGTACGTCCTCGTCCTCCTCGCGCACGACGACGATCGGCTGGCCGAACAGGGTGACCATGAGCGAGTCGCCAGGGTGGGGGATGGCGGTGGCGAGGTCGATGAACTGCCAGCCGGAGCGGTAGGCAGAGGCCATTTCGCGGCGGAAGCCGCGGTCGTCGGGGGTCACGCGGACACCGTCGCCGGCGCCGACGTCCAACCGGTGTCGGACTTCCCGTCCAGTGGGCCGCTCGTCCAGCCGGTGTCCGCGTACTTGTCCACGGGCCCGATGGTCCAGCCCGTGTCGGACGCCTTGCCCATCAGCTCGGTGCCCTGATCGTCCCTAGCGCTCCCCGCGTCACTTTCGACGGCGCTGACTGCCCAAAAAACCGCAACGGCGGAGAAAACTATGGCAAGCACCGAGCGAAGCATTCTCTTGTACATGGTCGGCTTCGTCCTCACTTGATGGAATCCTCTCCCCCGCGTGACAGACGATGGCTCATTCAGGCACGTCAATGCCACAGGGACGATGCATCATGTTCTTGCATGTTCAGGACCCTGGGGGGTGGAGATTTGACGCGAACCGACACAAAACCGACACATCCCCACCCCGTCACGTCCATGTGTGACGAGGGAACGCGGCTTTACGCGGCGGCACTGAGCACGGGCCGCATCGCCCGGGGCGAGATCCAGAATGCCCCCTGCCTGCTTGAATTCGCTCTTCTGCAGCCCGACCCGGATGACGCGAACCAACTGCGCCCGGTTCCCCCATCCGTCGCATTGGCCCAACGGCTCCATCCGATTGAACGCGAGATCCAGGACCGCCGGCGCAGCGCTGTAGATCTCACCGATACTTTCGAGCCGTTCCTGGCCATCAGTGCGCAGAACCCGGCCAACACCCACGCCATCACGGTGCTGGAAGGTTTCGAACGGATCAACGCGGCCCTGAACCTCGCGACCGCCGAGTGCCACACCGAGGTCCTGACGGTCCAGCCGGGAGGGGCGCGGCCCTCGGTCGCCCTCACCCAGGCCCTGGAGCGGGACGAGCCGCTGATCGACCGCGGGGTCAGCATACGGACGCTCTACCAGCACACCGCGCGCCACAGCCAGGGAACCCTCGCCTACGTGGACCGCATCTCCACGGGGAAGGTGGAGATCCGCACCCTGGAGGAGCTGATAGAGCGCCTCATCATCTTCGACCGCACCGTGGCCTTCATCCCCGCGAGCGACGACCGCCGGGTTGCCCTGGAGCTGCGCCACCCCGGGCTGGTGGACTACCTCATCAAGGTGTTCGAGCAGCTGTGGCACCGCGCCGTGCCCCTCCAGGAGGAGGTGACGTATCGCAGCACCCCCGGCGGGATCTCGGGCGTGCAGCGGAGCATCGCGCAGCTCCTCATCGAGGGCCACGTGGACGAGGCCATCGCCCGCCGCCTCGGTATGAACGTCCGCACCTGCCGGGCCCACATCGCCAAGCTCGCCACCACCCTCGGCAGCGGCAGCCGCGCCCAACTGGGCTACCTCATCGCCCAGTCCGGCATCCTCGGCCGCCCCTCGGACACCTCCCCGGCCCCGGAACGGCACCTCTGAGCGCCTCGCGCACCGCCGCCGCCCCCGGACCCCCGCCCCGCACCGGGCGGCCGCCGTCAGGGCGAAGCAGGACGCGGGCGGGCACAGGACGCGCGCGGCACGCGCGCAAGGGCGCCGGAACACCGAAGAAGGCCCCGCCCGGAAACGTACCGGGCAGGGCCTTCTTCGCAGTCCGCGGGCGGATTCAGTCCATCGGGCGCTTGGGGCGCCAGACGACCAGGGCACTGCCCGGCTGCGGCGGCGAGTACGGGACCAGGTCCCGCCGGTACGAGGCGTGCACCTGGGCCTCGCGCGCCTGAAGGGTGGCCGCCGCACCGTCGACCGCCGCGGAGAGCTCGGCCACGCGCTGCTGGAGCGCGGCGACCTGGTTCTCCAGCTCGATGATCCGCTTGATGCCCGCCAGGTTGATGCCCTCGTCCTGCGACAGCGCCTGCACCGTGCGGAGCAGCTCGATGTCACGGGCCGAGTAGCGCCGGCCGCGGCCGGCCGTACGGTCCGGGGAGACCAGGCCGAGACGGTCGTACTGGCGGAGGGTCTGCGGATGCAGACCCGAGAGCTGGGCGGCCACCGAGATCACGTAGACCGGGGTCTCGTCAGTGAGTTGGTAAGCCCCGTTGCCGAAACGGGGCTGGTTGCGGCGGCCGTCCATGTCAGGCTCCCTTCGCGGACTCGAACAGCGCGGAGCGGGGGTCCTCGGACTCCGTCGCCTCGCGGTACATCTCCAGCGCCTCACGGGCCTTGTCCGACAGCTCCGTGGGGACGGTCACCTCCACCGTCACCAGCAGGTCGCCGCGGGTGCCGTCCTTGCGGACCGCGCCCTTGCCGCGGGCCCGCATCGTCCGGCCCCCGGGGGTGCCCGGCGGAAGCTTCAGCGTCACCGAGGGGCCGTTCAGGGTCGGAACCTTGATCTCGGCACCCAGCGCCGCCTCAGCGAAGGTCACCGGCACGGTCACCGTGAGGTTGTCGTCCTTGCGGCCGAACACCGGGTGCGCGTCCACGTGCACGACGACGTAGAGGTCACCGGCCGGACCGCCGCGCTCGCCCGGCGCGCCCTTGCCGCGCAGCCGGATCCGCTGGCCGTCGGAGACGCCCGCCGGAATCCGGACCTGCATGGTGCGGGAACTGCGCGCCCGGCCGCTGCCCTTGCAGACGTCGCACGGGGTCTCCGCGATCAGGCCGCGGCCCTTGCAGTCGGCGCAGGGGTCGGTCAGCGAGAAGCCGCCGCCGCTGCCCCGCGAGACCTGGCCGGTGCCGACGCAGGTCGGGCACACCCGGGGGGTGCCGTTCTTGTCGCCGGTGCCCGAACAGGCCTTGCAGGGTGCCTGGGAGGACATCCGGAGCGGGACCGTGGCCCCGTCCACCGCCTCCGTGAAGGAGAGGGTGACCTCCGACTCGACGTCCTGGCCGCGGCGCGGCTGGACGCGGGTGCCCGCGCCCGCGCCGGCGCCGCGGTTGAAGAGGCCGCCGAAGACGTCGCCCAGACCGCCGCCGAAGCCGCCGCCCGCGCCGCCGCCCGGCTGGGTGCCGCCGAAGAGGTCGCCCAGGTCGAAGTTGAAGGACCCGCCGCCCCCGCCCGGACCGGGGCGGAAGCCCCCGTTGCCGAACAGGGCGCGGGCCTCGTCGTACTCCTTGCGCCGCTTCGGGTCGCCGACGACGTCGTTCGCCTCGGAGATCTCCTTGAAGCGCTCCTCGGCGGAGGCGTCGCCCTTGTTGGCGTCCGGGTGGAACTCGCGCGCGAGCTTCCGGTACGCCTTCTTGATCTCGGCCTCGGTGGCGTCCTTCGGGACACCGAGGACCTTGTAGTAGTCCTTCTCGACGAAGTCCTTCGTGCTCATCCCCGGTGTCCCTCCTCTCGTGCCGCTACGTGTGGTGCGTCAGCCCTTGTCGGGGGCATCCGCGTCCTTGTCCGACGGCGCTTCGCCCTCCGCCGACTCGGACTTGGGGGCCGCGCCCGGCTGGGGCTCGGCCACCGCGACCCGCGCGGGACGGATCGTACGCTCGCCGATCCGGTACCCCGGCTGCAGGATCGCCACGCAGGTCGTCTCGGTGACGTCCGGCGCGTACGAGTGCATCAGGGCCTCGTGGATCGTCGGGTCGAAGGGCTCGCCCTCCTTGCCGAACTGCTGGAGGCCCATCTTGGCGGCGACCGTCTCCAGGGATTCGGCCACCGACTTGAAACCGCCCACCAGCTCGCCATGTTCCCGCGCCCGGCCGATGTCGTCCAGGGTCGGGAGCAGCTCGCTCAGCAGGGACGCGACCGCGATCTCCTTGACGGTGATCCGGTCCCGCTCCACCCGGCGGCGGTAGTTCTGGTACTCCGCCTGGAGCCGCTGGAGGTCCGCGGTGCGCTCGGCGAGCGCCGTACGGGCCTGGTCCAGCTGCGCCAGGAGAGCTACGTCCTGAGCTGCTGCGGAGTCCCCGGCCGGGGCCGCCTCCCCCTCCTTGGAGGAGTCGGCGGCCTTCGGCTCGGCGGCGTCGTCAGGCGTGGCGCCGGTGGGGACTTCGGGCTTCTCGTCAAAACCCGGGGTCTCCTCCGACATCAGGCCGCGCCACCCTTCGGCTTCTCGTCGTCGACGATCTCGGCGTCGACGACGTCGTCGTCGGCCTTGGCCTGGCCACCCTCGGCGCCCGCGGCACCGGCGGCGCCCTGAGCGGCCTGGGCGTCGGCGTAGATCGCCTGGCCGAGCTTCTGGCTGACCGCGGCGAGCTTCTCGGTCGCGGTGCGGATCTCGGCGGTGTCCTCGCCCTTGAGCTTCTCCTGGAGCTCGGCGATGGCCGCCTCGACCTCGGTACGGACCTCGGCCGGGACCTTGTCCTCGTTGTCCTTGACGAACTTCTCCGTCTGGTAGACGAGCTGCTCGCCCTGGTTGCGGGACTCGGCGGCCTCGCGGCGGCGGTGGTCCTCGTCCGCGTACTGCTCCGCCTCCTGGCGCATGCGGTCGACCTCGTCCTTGGCGAGCGAAGAGCCGCCGGTGACGGTCATCTTCTGCTCCTTGCCCGTGCCGAGGTCCTTCGCGGTCACGTGCATGATGCCGTTCGCGTCGATGTCGAAGGAGACCTCGATCTGCGGGACGCCACGCGGGGCCGGCGGCAGGCCGGTCAGCTCGAACATGCCGAGCTTCTTGTTGTACGCCGCGATCTCGCGCTCGCCCTGGTAGACCTGGATCTGCACGGACGGCTGGTTGTCCTCGGCCGTCGTGAAGATCTCCGACCGCTTGGTCGGGATGGTCGTGTTGCGCTCGATCAGCTTGGTCATGATGCCGCCCTTGGTCTCGATGCCGAGGGACAGCGGGGTCACGTCGAGGAGCAGGACGTCCTTGACCTCACCCTTGAGGACACCGGCCTGGAGGGTCGCGCCGATGGCGACGACCTCGTCCGGGTTGACGCCCTTGTTGGCGTCCTGGCCACCGGTCAGCTCCTTGACGAGCTCGGCGACGGCCGGCATGCGGGTGGAGCCGCCGACCAGGACCACGTGGTCGATCTCGGACAGCTGGATGCGCGCGTCCTTGATGACGTTGTGGAACGGGGCCTTGCAGCGCTCGAGCAGGTCGGCGGTGAGCTGCTGGAACTGGGCGCGCGTGAGCTTCTCGTCCAGGTGCAGCGGGCCCTCGGCGGAGGCCGTGATGTACGGCAGGTTGATCGTGGTCTCCGTGGAGGAGGAGAGCTCGATCTTCGCCTTCTCGGCCGCCTCGCGCAGACGCTGCAGCGCCATCTTGTCCTTGGACAGGTCGACGCCGTGGCCGTTCTGGAACTGCTTCACCAGGTAGTCGACGACGCGCTGGTCCCAGTCGTCGCCACCGAGATGGTTGTCACCGTTGGTGGCCTTGACCTCGACGACGCCCTCGCCGATCTCCAGCAGCGACACGTCGAAGGTGCCGCCACCGAGGTCGAAGACGAGAATGGTCTGGTCGTCCTTGTCGAGGCCGTAGGCCAGGGCGGCGGCCGTCGGCTCGTTGACGATGCGCAGGACGTTCAGACCGGCGATCTCGCCGGCCTCCTTCGTCGCCTGGCGCTCGGAGTCGTTGAAGTAGGCCGGGACGGTGATGACCGCGTCCGTGACCTTCTCGCCCAGGTAGGCCTCGGCGTCGCGCTTCAGCTTCTGCAGGATGAAGGCGCTCATCTGCTGCGGGTTGAAGTCCTTGCCGTCCAGGTTGATCTTCCAGTCGGTGCCCATGTGGCGCTTCACCGAGCGGATGGTCCGGTCCACGTTCGTGACCGCCTGGCGCTTGGCCACCTCGCCGACGAGGACCTCGCCGTTCTTGGCGAAGGCGACGACGGACGGCGTGGTCCTGGCGCCTTCGGCGTTGGTGATGACGGTGGGCTCTCCGCCTTCCAGAACGCTGACGACGGAGTTAGTGGTGCCCAGGTCGATGCCGACCGCACGTGCCATTTCAATTCCTCCAGCTGACTTGAGTGGAACAGACTCAAGGATGCCCCACCGCCGCGCCTCCGTCAACAGAGCTGAGCCGAGGGGACTCAACCTTTAGGTAGCCCTTACGCTCATGGCCTCCCGCCGCCCGCCTTCCAGCCCGGCGCCGCCTGCCATCCAGCCCGGCGCCGCCCCTTCCAGCCCGGCGCCGCCCCTTCCAGCCCGGCGCCGCCCCCCTTCCAGCCCCGCCGGCGTTTGAGGCGCGGGGTCCGGGGCGGAGCCCCGGCGGCGGCGCCGCACCCGAGGGGGCCGAGCGGGGGACGGCCGCCGCGCGGCGCGCCAGGGCCGCAGCCCCCGTCCGGCAACGTGCTGACATGCCTCTGCAGCTCACACTCACCGCCCGGCCAGGGCAACGGCAACGGCAACGGCAACGGCAACGGCAACGGCAACGGCCACCGGCCAAGCGGGTGCTGGACCTCGCCGCCTCACTGGTCCTGCTCGCCGTGTGCGCCGCGCCCATGCTCCTGGCCGCCGGACTGCTGTACGCGGCCGGGGGCGGGCGGGTCCTCGTACGGGAGCAGGCCGCCGGGCTGGCCGGCCGGCCGTTCCGCACCTGGCGCTTCCGCACCGACGGCGCCGGGCGGGTCGGGGACGCCGTGGAGCGCTGCGCCCTCGACGGCCTGCCCCAGCTGCTCAACGTGGTGCGGGGCGAGATGTCGCTGGTCGGACCGTGTCCGGGAACCCGTACGGACCGGCCCGAGCGGCTCCTCGTACGCCCCGGGATGACCGGGCTGTGGCAGGTGAGCGCGCGCTCGGACCTGCCCTGGGAGGAGATGGCGCTGCTGGACCGGCATTATGTGGAGAACCACTGGCTCGGGATGGACCTCGCGATCCTGGCGCAGACCCCTCGGGCGGCCTATCGGCAAAGGCATGCCTGAGCGACACAGATCACCGCAGGCTCAGCTACATTGCGGCGTCGGGAATGGGTAACCTCAAGCCTTGACTTCATAAGTTACCGCTTAGTAAGTGCCGCCCGAGGAGCCCGCCCATGCAACTCGCCGCGATCATCGTATCGCTGGTCCTGACCGTGGTCGGCGTCGCGCTGATCACCCGAGCCGTGGCGCAGATCTACCGGTTCGTCAAGATCGGCCAGCCCGTGCCGGCCGGCAGCCGCACGGACGACTGGAAGGCCCGAAGCCTCACCCTGGCCAAGGAGTTCGTCGGCCACACGCGGATGAACCGGTGGGGGATCATCGGCTTCGCGCACTGGTTCGTCGCCGTCGGCTTCCTGACGCTCGGCCTGACGATCGTCACCGCGTACGGCCAGCTGTTCAAGGCCGACTGGGTGCTCCCGATCGTCGGCGGCTGGCTGCCGTACGAGGTCTACACCGAGTTCATCACCATGATGACGACCGTCGGCATCGTCACCCTGATCGTGATCCGGCTGATGAACCTGCCCTCGCGCGCCGGCCGCAAGTCTCGCTTCGCGGGCTCGAAGGCCGGGCAGGCCTACTTCGTCGAGTACGTCATCCTCACCATCGGTGTCTGCATCACGGCGCTGCGCGCCCTGGAGGCCAACCTCCACCACGTCGAGGGCTACGGAGCCGCGTACTTCTTCTCGTACCCGCTGGCGCTGGCCTTCGACGGCCTGAGCGTGGGCACGCTGCAGAACCTCGTGTACTTCTTCGCCGGGCTCAAGCTCAGCGTCACGATGATCTGGGCGATCACCCTCGGCCTCAACACCAACATGGGTGTGGCCTGGCACCGCTTCCTGGCCTTCCCGAACATCTGGTTCAAGCGCAACGCGGACGGTGCGGTCACCCTCGGCGCCCTCCAGCCGATGACCAGCGGCGGCAAGGAGATCGACTTCGAGGACCCGGGCGAGGACGACGTCTTCGGCGTCTCCCAGGTCGAGCAGTTCTCCTGGAAGGGCATCCTCGACTTCTCCACGTGCACCGAGTGCGGCCGCTGCCAGTCGCAGTGCCCCGCCTGGAACACCGGCAAGCCGCTGTCCCCGAAGCTCCTGATCATGTCGCTGCGCGACCACGCGCACGCCAAGGCCCCGTACCTGCTGGCCGGTGGCGGCAAGGACATGGAGGGCAACGAGAAGGCGACGGCGGAGCAGCTGAAGGATGTCCCGGCTTCCGCGATCGCCGAGGCCGAGCGCCCGCTGATCGGGACGGCCGAGGAGAACGGCGTCATCGACCCGGACGTGCTGTGGTCCTGCACCACCTGCGGTGCGTGCGTGGAGCAGTGCCCGGTCGACATCGAGCACATCGACCACATCGTCGACATGCGCCGCTACCAGGTGATGATCGAGTCCGCCTTCCCCTCGGAGGCCGGCACGATGCTGAAGAACCTGGAGAAGAAGGGCAACCCCTGGGGCCTGGCCAAGAAGCAGCGCGTCGAGTGGACGAAGGAGGTCGACTTCGAGGTCCCGATCATCGGGAAGGACGCGGAGGACCTCTCCGAGTTCGACTACCTCTACTGGGTCGGCTGCGCCGGCGCGCTGGAGGACCGGGCCAAGAAGACCACGAAGGCCTTCGCGGAGCTGCTGAACATCGCGGGCGTCAAGTTCGCGATCATGGGCGGCGACGAGAAGTGCACCGGTGACTCCCCGCGCCGCCTGGGCAACGAGCCGCTGTTCCAGCAGCTCGGCCAGGAGAACGTGGCCATGCTGAACATGGCGTTCGGCGAGGACGACGAGGACCCGTCGACGAAGAAGCCGAAGTCGGCGAAGCGGATCGTCTCGACCTGCCCGCACTGCTTCAACACCATCGCGAACGAGTACCCGCAGCTGGGCGGCGAGTACGAGGTCATCCACCACACGCAGCTGCTCCAGCACCTGATCGACGAGGGCCGGCTGACGCCGGTGACGCCGGTCGACGGCCTGATCACCTACCACGACCCGTGCTACCTGGGCCGGCACAACAAGGTCTACACGCCGCCGCGCGAGATCATGTCGGCCGTGCCGGGGCTGCGCCAGCAGGAGATGCACCGCCACAAGGAGCGGGGCTTCTGCTGCGGCGCCGGTGGCGCGCGGATGTGGATGGAGGAGCGGATCGGCAAGCGCATCAACAACGAGCGTGTCGAGGAGGCGCTGTCCCTGAACCCGGACATCGTGTCGACGGCGTGCCCGTTCTGCCTGGTGATGCTGACCGACTCGGTGAACGGCAAGAAGAACGACGGCCAGGCGAAGGAGTCCGTCCAGGTCGTGGACGTGGCGCAGCTGCTCCTGGAGTCGGTGAAGGCCCCGGAGCCGACGGAGGCCGAGCTCGCGGCCGCTGCCGCCGAGGCGGAGGCCGTTGCGGCCGCCGCTGCGGCGGAAGCGGAAGCCAAGGCGGAGGCCGAGGCCGAGGCCAAGGCCGCCGCGGAGGCCGAGGCGAAGGCAGAAGCCGAGGCGAAGGCCAAGGCGGAGGCTGAGGCGGAAGCCGAAGCGAAGGCCAAGGCGGAAGCCGAGGCCGAGACCGCCGCGGAAGCTGCCGTCGAGGCGGCTCCGGAGGCGGAGACGGAGTCTGAGGCGAAGCCCGAGGCCGAAACTGCGGCCGAGGCTCCGGCCGAGCCGGAGGCGGAGCCCAAGGCGGCCGGGGCGAAGCCCGAGGACGCCAAGTAGGTCATCCCGCAACACGCCGGAACGGCCGGTCCCCACTCGGGGGACCGGCCGTTCCGGCGTTCGGGGAAGGGCTCAGCCCTCGTCGCCCGCGCGGTGGCGCCGCAGCAGGGCGAAGCCCAGCCCGGCCGCACCCACCGCGGCCATGCCGCCGCCCGCGGCGACCAGCACCGGCGTGTCGCCCTTCGCCGGGGTGACCCCCTCGGCGCCGGCCTTCACGCCGCCCTTCGGCACCACCTTCTCGACGGCCGCCGGCTGGACGGTGGGCTGGGCGACGACGCCCTTCCTGACCTCGTGCCGGGCGTCCTTCCTGACGTCCTTCTTGCCGGCGTCCACCAGGTACTCCTGGAGCAGCTTGCCGCTGAAGTCGTACACCCAGCTGTTCCCGCCGCTCTTGCCGTCGATGACGACGAACTTCACGCGCTTGCCGTCCTGGACGAGCTTGTACGTCCAGCCGTCCTTGTACACGGCCGGGTGCTTCAGGTCGATCGTGCCGAGCGCGCTGCCGTTCGGCATGGCGATCTCCACGCGCTTGCCGTGCGGGCCGTCCACCAGCTTGGCGGTCCGCCCGTCGGCTATGGCGATCCGGACCGAGGTCTCCTTCCTGAACTCGGGCTTGACCTGCGGCTTCGGCTTCTCGACCGGCGGCTTCGGCTTCTGCGCGCCCTCGACCCACGAGGTCACGGTGCCGTTCGGCTGGAGCACGACGTGCAGTCCGTTGTTCTGGCCGTACGCCGCCGCGCCGCCCTTGCTGACCAGCGTGTCCAGCTTCGTGGAACCGGCGTAGACGTCGGCCTCGAAGTGCCGGTCGCCGATCTTGTAGACCTTGGCGATCGAGCCGTCCGCCAGCTTCACGGTGGTGACGTACGCACGGACGCCCGGCTTCGGCTTGACCGGAGGGGTCGTGGGCGGGGTGGTCCGGTCGGTCTTCGGCTCGACCGAGGGGTCGACCTGCGGCTCGACGGACGGGTCCACCTTCGGCTCGACCTTCGGCTCGACCGACGGGTCCACCTGCGGCTCGACCTTCGGCTCGACCGACCGGTCCACCTTCGGCTCGACCGACGGGTCCACCTGCGGCTCGACCGGCGGCTGCTCGATGCCGGGCAGCACCTGCGGCTCCGGGACGGCGGGGGCATCCGCGAAGGCGGACCCCACGGGGAGGGCCAGGACTGCGGCCGCGCCGGCGACGACGGCGGCGCTGCGGAGGGTGGTGCGGCGGGTGCTGCGCATGATGAGGGCTCTTCTCGTGCTCGTTCTGGCTCGTTCGTGCGTCGGTCGTTCGTGCTGCGTGGCGTCGACAGGAACGAAGCTACGGGCCCGATATGTGGGTAATCCTTCGGCAATGTAACGAAGCGCCACAGAATGCCGCGCAGCCAGGTAAACCAGACAAACCGCCGGGGTGGGGTTCACCCCCCGGGGTTCCCCTAGGGGATGTCACAGGTCAGCCGCAAAGGCGGCCGGTTCCGGCAGCCCGGCCACCGGCGCCCGCCGGAGCAGGTACTTTCGATCACGTGGCTGGATTCAGGATCGGACGCGGCCGGGACAACAACCGCACCCCGCAACAACCCCCGCGGCAGCAGCCGTACGGTCAGCAGCAACCGCCGCCGTACGGCTCGCAGCCCTACCCACCCGCCGGGCCACCGCCCCCGCAGCAGCAGTGGCCCCAGCAGGGGGCCCCAGGGGGCCACGGCGAGCCCGAGTACTTCGACCCGTACGGGCAGCAGCCGCAGGCTCAGCCCCCGTACGGCCCCGGACCGGCGTACACGAACGACAACCCGGGGCACACCCAGGTCTTCGCGTTCGGTGAGGACCCGTACAGCCAGGGCGCGACGTACCACGCGGGCGCGGCCGCGGCCGCCCCGGCGGGCCCGCGGCTGCCGTGGAAGGAACTGCTCCGCGGCATCGTGACCCGCCCCGGGCAGACCTTCCTCCAGATGCGCGACTACGCCGTCTGGGGCCCCGCGCTGGTCGTGACCTTCCTCTACGGGCTCCTCGCGGTCTTCGGCCTCGACGACGCCCGCGAGGACGCGATCAACGCGACGCTGTCCAAGGCCGTCCCGATCGTCCTGTCGGCGGGCGTGGCCTTCGTCATCTGCGGCCTGCTCCTGGGCGCCGTCACGCACACCCTGGCCCGCCAGCTGGGCGGCGACGGCGCGTGGCAGCCGACCGTGGGCCTGTCGATGCTGGTCATGTCCATCACGGACGCCCCGCGCCTGCTCTTCGCCGTGTTCCTCGGCGGCGACAACATGGTCGTGCAGGTGCTCGGCTGGGCCACCTGGGTGGCCGCCGGCGCGCTATTCACCTCGCTGATCAGCAAGTCGCACGACCTGCCGTGGCCGAAGGCCCTGGGCGCGTCCGCGATCCAGCTGGTCGCCCTGCTGTCGATCATCAAGCTCGGCACGCTGTAGCCGTACCGGGTACTCCGGTATCCGGTGCCCCGTACGCACGAGAAGGGCCCGCCGCGCAGTCGTTGCGCGGCGGGCCCTTCGTGCACGGGGGGTGTTCGGCGGATCAGGCGTCGAGGACCTGACCCTCCCGCTTCACCACGGGCGGCTCCACCGACCAGGGGAAATTGATCCACTCGTCGGTCTTCTTCCACACGTACTCGCACTTCACGAGCGAGTGGGACTTCTCGTAGATGACGGCGGAGCGCACCTCGGCGACGTGGCCGAGGCAGAAGTCGTGCACCAGCTTGAGCGTCTTGCCGGTGTCGGCGACGTCGTCGGCGATCAGCACCTTCTTGTTCGTGAAGTCGATCGCCTCGGGCACGGGCGCCAGCATGACCGGCATCTCCAGCGTGGTCCCGACCCCGGTGTAGAACTCGACGTTCACGAGGTGGATGTTCTTGCAGTCGAGCGCGTAGGCCAGCCCGCCCGCGACGAAGACCCCGCCCCGGGCGATGCTCAGGATGATGTCGGGCTCGTAGCCGTCGTCTGCGATGGTCTGCGCGAGCTCCCGCACAGCCCGGCCGAATCCCTCGTAGTCGAGGTTCTCGCGTACTCCGTCACTCATGCCTCGTGCCTCACCTGGGTGCGGTGGAAATTCTGGAAGGAGCGCGAGGCGGTCGGCCCGCGCTGGCCCTGGTACCGGGAGCCGTACCGCTCGCTGCCGTACGGGAACTCCGCGGGCGAGCTGAGCCGGAACATGCACAGCTGCCCGATCTTCATGCCCGGCCAGAGCTTGATCGGCAGCGTGGCGAGGTTCGACAACTCGAGGGTCACGTGGCCCGAGAACCCGGGGTCGATGAACCCGGCGGTCGAATGCGTCACCAGCCCCAGGCGGCCCAGGCTGGACTTCCCCTCCAGTCTGGAGGCGATGTCGTCGGGGAGCGAGATGACCTCGTACGTCGAGGCCAGCACGAACTCACCCGGATGAAGAATGAACGCCTCGTCGCCCTCGGGCTCGACCATGCGGGTCAGGTCGGACTGCTCGACGGCGGGATCGATGTGGGCGTAGCGGTGATTCTCGAACACCCGGAAGAACCGGTCGAGACGTACATCGATGCTGGAGGGCTGCACCATCGACTCCTCGAACGGGTCGATGCGAACCCGTCCGCTGTCGATCTCGGCCCGGATGTCTTTGTCAGAGAGAAGCACGTCCCGAGGATACGCAGAGCGCGCGGGCCACCCCCAATCGAGAGCGATGCCCGCGCGCCCGGCCCAGCCTCTACCGCTGCCTACCGCTTCGCGCCACCCACGGGCACGGCGTGCCTCAGCCGCGCGCACCGCGGACACCTCAGCAGCCGCCCGGGTCCGATCCGGCCGGCACCGAGGTGCTGCAGCGGGAAGGAGGCGGTACTGAAAACGTGCCCTTCGGCACAGCGGACGACGGTGTGCTCCATCGAGTCCCTTTCCCCAACAAGCCGTACTGCGACGAATCGCCACATTAGGGGATGATCGCGACCTGCTCCAGCCGCCGCTCCGCACCACACGCTACGCCCAACTCCCGCCCCCACACGCCTCCGTGCACACCGCACATGACAACGACCCCACGGAAATTCACCGGGGGTCGATCATGGGGTAGAGTGAGGCACGATACGGCTCCAGGCAACTGGAACGCTGTGCGGATGTAGTTTAATGGTAGAACATGAGCTTCCCAAGCTTATAGCGCGGGTTCGATTCCCGTCATCCGCTCCATGACAAAGCCCCAGGTCAGCGACCTGGGGTTTTCGTGTTGTCTGGACCTCTCAAGGTCGGCGCGCCCTTTCGTGTGCCACAAGTGCCCTCGTAGGGCCCCAGATTGGGCCCCGAGTCGCCACTCGCCACGACAGAGCGTTCGAGCAGCCCCGAATATCGAGACGGTGCGCAGAAATGGCAGCTCCATGCCGAAGCCCCAGGTCAGCGACCTGGGGCTTCAGTGTTGTGCCTGCTACCGCGTGAAGAGGGGGTTTTCTCTGCAGCCACGCAGCAGCAAGGCGTATCCGAGCACGACCGCGGACAGGTACTCCCAGCGGCCGTCCTCTTGCCAGAGCCAGGGGACGCCGACCCAGGGGATGACCGCCGCGACGACGCCTTCCAGCTTGTCCGGTGTCACCGGCATGGTGTCCGGCCCACGGTTGGCGTCGCCCTTGGTCACGTACGTGGTGCCCTGCCGCTCGATCGCCCGGTGGGTCGTGAGCCTGCCCCCGTGCGTGTCGTCGTGGAAGGCGATGACCGCTCCGCCCCCGACCGAGTGGGCGCCGACGGGCTGGACGGCGACCACGTCACCGCGGCTGAGCGCCGGCTCCATGGACCCCGAGACGACCACGGACGGGCTCCACCCCCACGCCACGGCTGCCACGGGCAGACACATCAGCGTGGTCACCATGGTGACGATCGTCCGGCACCCTGCCACCCGCAGGACGTGCCACCAGCTCTCGTCGTCCACGGCCGGATACTCCAGGGTCAGCGGTCGCGCTCTTCGTCGACCTGGGCGCCGAGGGCGAAGCTGACGCTGTTGTTCTGGGCCGCCGCCGGGGCGGCCGTGTCCAGGTACCAGCCGATCTGGACGTCGAACTGGTTCTTGTTCTTGTCCTTGTTCAGAAGCAGGCCCTCCTGGACCACCGAGTTGCCGCCGGAGCCGGCTTCGATCCACTCGGCGAGGGTGTGCGAGACCTCGTACTCCGAGGCACGGTCGCCCTTGCGCTCGATGTCGAAGTCGATGTGCAGGTGCTTGGCCAGCTCGGACTTGGCGGCGTCCGAGAGGACGTTGCCCTGGGCGTCCTTGGCGATGAAGTTCTTCATCAGGACCGCGCCGATGCTGCCCGGCACCATGGCGGGGTCGGCCTCGAAGGTGTAGGTGACATTGGTGAAGGAGTCCGCGTCATCCCGCGGGCCGCTCGGCTTCAGGTCCTTGACGGTGACGACCGCCGTGTTCGGCTTGCTGCTGGTGACGTCGGCCTTCGTCCACTTGCCCGACTCGATGGTGTTGCCGTTGTTCCAGGCCGAGGCCGTGACCGTCGCGTGCGTGGCGCCGAGCACCATCGCGCCGGACGCCAGCACACCGACCGGGATCGCGGCGAGCTTCGACCAGCGCTTGATGCGGCCCGCCTGCATTGCCTTACCCATGGAAATTCCTCCGATAAAGGTGGGCCACGCCGCTCCGGCGTGGAGTACCCGCCAAGATCAGACCGCGGTGGGGAGGGCCGTAAGTTGCTCCCGCCATGGCGGAGGTGATCACCTTCCGTCGTCGAGGAGCCCCGCCTGGTGGGCCACGATGGCGGCCTGAGTGCGGTTGTCGACCTTCAAGGCGGTCAGCAGACGCGACACGTACGCCTTGACCGTGCCTTCCGTCAGGTACATCCGCCGGGCGATGCCGGCATTGGACAGACCTGTTCCGAGGTGGCGCAGGATCTCGCGCTGCTGGTCGTTGAGTGTCTCCAGGCCGCGCCGCTGCTCGGACGGGATCCCCGGCGCCTTGCCGCTGCGCGTGCGGGTGGCCGCCAGCAGGCGGGCGGCGGACGCCGAGGCGAGCACCGTGCCACCGGACGCAACCAGGCGTACCGCGCCGACGACCTGTTCGGGCGGTGCGTCCTTGAGCAGATAGCCGGCGGCTCCGGCCTCAAGGGCCTCGGTGACGCCCTCCTCGGTGTCGAAGGTCGTCAGCACCAGGACCGCAGGCGGATTGGGGAGGGCCAGGAGCTGCCTGGTCGCGGTGATGCCGTCCATGCCCGGCATCCGCAGGTCCGTCAGTACGAGGTCGGGGGCCAGCTCGCGGGCACGGGTCAGCGCCGAGGCGCCGTCGCACGCCTCGCCGACGACGGAGATGCCCTCGGCGGCGTCCAGCAGCATGCGCAGCCCGAACCGCACGAGCGGCTCGTCGTCCGTCACGAGTACACGGATCACGCCTGGCTCCCTCGGTCTGCTTCCCGTACCTGCCGGGGCCTTCGGCTTCCTGCCCATCGGAGGGTCGCACGGTGGTGGTCGACTTTGGTGAATGACCGGATCGCCACAAGTCGATCCTCAGGATTCACGGCGGTCGAAGCCGTCGAGCGGTACCGAGGCCGCGACCCACCAACCGCCCTCGGGGGTGGCCCCGGCGTGGAAGTCACCGCCCAGCAGGGAGACCCGCTCCCGCAGCCCGGTCATGCCGAACCCGCCGCCTGACGCCGCGGCCGGCGGGACGGGAAGACGTGCCGGGGCGTTGCGTACGGATGTCACGAGCACGCCGTCGGCCAGGCCGACCCGGATCTCGGTCTGCGCCCCCGGCGCGTGTTTCACCACGTTGGTCAGGGCCTCCTGGACGGTCCGGTACGCCGTGAGCGCGATCTCGGGTGGCACGGGGCCGGTCACCGCGGTGGTGAAGGTGATGCCGAGGCCCGAGGACCGGGCCTCCGTGACCAGGGCGTCCAGGTCGGCCAGCCGGTGGCCCGCGATCACCGAGTCGTCCCCGTCGCGCAACGCTCCCAGGACCTGCCGCAGATCGCGCATCGCGGCGCGGGCGGTGTCACCGACCGACCTGGCCAGCTGCCTGCTCTCGGGCCGCACGCCGGGGACGAACTCGATCGCTCCGGCGTGCATCGCGATGATCGCGATCCGGTGGCCCAGGACGTCGTGCATCTCGCGGGCCAGACGGACCCGCTCCTCCGCCTTGGTCTGCGCGGCCCGGCGCTCCCGCTCCTCGCGCAGCGCCGTGATGTTCCGCTCGTACGCGGTCGCCCCCAGCCCGAAGACGACGGGCAGCACGACATAGAAGGCCGAGTTCAGAAAATCCTCCACCACGGAGGATCCGAGGTGGCCGGGCAGGAGTGCCTTCAGGGGCACGAACACGGCGCAGCTGAACGCGATGACCGCCTGCCGCCTGCTTCGCTGATATCGGGCAAGGCCGTAGAGCGCGAAGAAGACGGGCGTGCGGGCGCCGTTGAGGACCAGGCCCGCCATGGTCAGCAGGGCCACCGCGAGCGGTGCCTGCCGCCGCCACAGGAAGCCGGCCGTGACCACGAGCGCGACCGCCGCGCTCGGCAGGATGCCCGTCACGAGGCCCGCCGCCGGTTTGAAGGCGCAGTGCACCGCGCCGACCGCGACCAGGCCCACGATCAGCAGGTCGGCTCGCAGCCACCGGGTCCGCCCGGCCGGTGCCATGAGCGTGCGGTACCAGCGCTCGAAGGCATCCGGGCGGGCGGAGGCGGTCACAGAGCTCCTTGATCAAATATGGATAATTCACCAAATTACGACACACATTATGCCTGTCGTATCGGACGGCGATGCCCTACGAGAAGAGGAGCCGCCAGGTGTGGGCGCCCGGGTAGCCGTCCGCGTCCGCGCCGCGCCAGCCCTGCGCCCGCTGGAACGCCTCCACCGCGCGGCGGTCGCTCTCGCTCCAGACCGGCCCCGGCCCCGAGGCGTACGCCTGACCGAAGCCCTTGCTCACCAACTGTTGGCCGAGGAGCGTCACGTGCGGGTTGGTCCGGCCCGGGCCGAAGGACGAGGCACCCGGGAATTCGGGCGGCCGGCCTGCGGGCCGCTCGCCTCCGTGCTCGCCGCCGACGATGTCGTTGCCCCTGCCCTCGACGAGGAGCCGCCACGTCCCGGCGCCGGGTGTGCCGTCCGCATCCCCTCCCGACCAGCCTTGCGCCTGCTGGAACGCCCGGGTGGCCGCTTCGTCGGCCGCACCCCAGCCAGGACCAGGCCCCTCTCGGTAGAAGCGCCCGCCACCACGGGCCACCAGCATCGAGCCGAGCCGGGTGACGTACGCATTGCGCGCACCGGGTCCGAAACTGCCCGCACCGGGGAAAGCCGTTCCGGCCTGGCCCTCGCCGCCCCCGCCGCCGCCCAGGTTCTTGTAGCGGTAGGGGACGTAGGACGAGGAGTGCGAGAAGTAGGCGTAGGGAGCGGTCCGCTTCACCGCGCCGCGGCTGCCCGACTGCTCCATCACCGTGTAGCGCGTGTGCGCCTGGTCCGCCCATCCCGCGAAGAGGACCGCATGTGAACCACGCGAAGGATCCGCCGGGTTGTGGAAGAGGAGCATGTCACCGGGCTGCAGCTCCTCCTTCGTGATGCGCACGCCGAACTGGTCCAGGTCACCCGTCCAGTGGCTCTCGCCCAGCCCCCAGGCCATCGACACGAAGCCCGAGCAGTCGGTGCGGTACCCCTGGTAGTAGGCGCTGCCGCTGTACGGCACTCGGGCGTCGACCCACGCCTGGGCCCGGGCGAGTATCCCGGCACGCGTCGAGGTCCGGCGGGCAGCGGAGAGGGTGGGGGACGCGGCGGCACCGGCCGGGGCCATCGCGGGCCGCCCTGCGGGGGCCTGGACAGCGGCATGGGCCTGAGCACTGCCCAGGCCCGCGACCGCCAGCCCTGCCAGCGCCGTCACGGCAGCGATCCGGGGCCTACGTGCACAGGCCGTCGGCGAGACCGCCGGCCGCGCCGACGGAACGGCGGCTGCGGCTATGCAGCCCGGGCAAGCGCAGTCGGACCTCAGAGGCAGTTCACGGAATGTGGGCAAAGGTATGGGGCGCATGATCCGGCACTCTCCATTCATGATCAACAATTGCGCTGATCATCGGAGGAGAGTCAGGGCCGACCGTCGACATTCACCGAGCCGTCGGTGAACGGACCGGCTGACGAACGGACCGGGGGTTCCCTCCTTCGGCCGGGCATCGAATCACGAGCCGCATAGAACGCCACCGACAAGTCCCTGACCAATTCGGACCGCTGGATTTCGTCGAGCGAGACGACGTCCCGCTCCACAAGCCGGTCGACGGTGGCCGTGACGGTGTCCACCATGTTGTCGGCGACGGCCTGCCTCAGCTGTGCATTCAGGACGAACAACTGCTGGCTCCGCAGTGCCCCCACGACATCGGGCGCGTACGCGATGTGAAAGGGCTGAACGGAATAGACATCGAGGCCGACGGCACGGCACTCGGCAGCGACAGTGGCGGTGAGCTCCTCCCCCAGGAACCCGAGGTCGCCGGACGGCGGGGCGTCTCCGAAGGCGTCGACGTTCCGCGACGTCGACATGACCCGGCAGACGGCAGCCTCCACGACGGCGCCGAGGTACGCCTCGTGGTTCTCCACGCCGAAGACCGCGCGCGCCGTGTCACGCGCCCGCCAGACGACCAGAACGACCGCCCCGAAGGCGGCGCCGTCGCGGTCCACGGCCCGTATCTCGTCGCTGCGCCAGTGCCGCAGGCGTACGTCGACCGGATGCCGACGCAGCAGGGGCGGCATCCAGAGAAGGCCCGTCCTGCGGACCGTGCCCCGGTAGCTGCTGCCCAGGCTGAGGACGACGGCGGTGTCGTCGCGTCCCCAGGTGAGCCCGGATACGGCGTAGGACGCGCAGAGGGCACAGAACCCGGCCGCGATCCAGAACCCGGCCGCGATCCAGAATCCGGTGGTGGGCCACTGCGGGTCCGGCAGCACCGCCGCGGCGCCAGGCACACGCACCCCGGCGAGCGCGAGCAGGACCACGCAGGCGGCGGTGTTCAGCGCTGCCGCGGCCAAGGCCGCCCACCCCGAAACGGCCCGGCCGCGATGCTCTCGCACCTCGGGAAGGCGCGGCGCCCGGAGAGCGCGAGGCCCGTCCGCCCGTACCGGCCCCGGGTAAGGGGTACGCGTTTCCTCTGCCGGGATCTCCCGGCTCCCGTTCTCCCTCATGACTCGCACATTCCTCTCGAACTTTCATTTACGAATTCACGAAAGTTGCAACAACCCGTGGAAGGATCCGAAATCATGAACCGGAGCATTGACGCCAACTTCTTCATGCGGTTGGAGAGCGCAGACAGGCGGTTTCCGATCCTGACGCGTCTCCACTACGACGCACAGCGACCCTTCGAAATGACGGTGACATTCCGCGGCATCACGGGGGAGACTCCCGTGGTGTGGACCTTCGCTCGCGACCTGATGTTCGATGGGCGCCTGCACCTCGTCGGCCTGGGCGATGTGCGGATATGGCCGATTCGTGTGGAGCAGAGCACGCGGGTCTACCTCAGCCTTTCCTCCGACAGCGGCGAGTGTCTTGTCTCCGCCTGCATCACCCACATCAACATGTGGTGTCGACGGATGTCGGCCCTCGTACCGCCGGGCACCGAGCACCGCCATTTCGATCTCGACCGGGAGGTGGGGCTGCTCCTGCGCTAGCGTTCAGGGATAGGGCCACGGGTTGGGTGCGCAGGTGAATGCACCCGACCGAAGAGTCTTGGTCTGCTGCATCATCACCGGAGCGGGGGCGTTGTCCGCCGTGCAGGACTCGTGACCGTGGCCGATCCGGTGCCCGACCTCGTGGTTCACCACCATCTGGCGGTAGCCGGGCATGTCGTCCCCGTACGTCGTCGATCCCTGCGCCCAGCGATAGGCATTGATCATCACGCGTTCCGTGTTCTGCGCGTCACAGGACACCGTCTGTTCCGACGTGTCGAGACCCGCCTTGGCACACCATGCGTCCACCGTCCCCGGACTCGCGAACGTGATCACGAAGTCCGCCTCTGCGGCGGACACCCGCTCGAAGGAGAGGGCGCCGTCATGCGTCCAGCCACGGGGGTCCGCCAGCGTCCGCTCGACGGACGAGGCGATGTCCGCGCCGTCGAACCCCCGGTCGGCCAACCCGTCCTCGATGTCGACCCGGTAGCGCAGCACGCGGCCGGCTCCGACCGCGGGCGAGGGCGTCTCGTGCACCCCGACCGTCGCGAAGGCTCCGCCCAGCGCGAGCTTGCGGTCCAGGGGCAACCGCCCGGCGGGATCGGTGCTCGGCGTGTCAGCCGGGGCCGTCCGAAGAGTCGGCCCGACGGTCACCGATGCTGCACTCGCTTGCTCGGCCGTACCCTGTCCAGTCCCCGATATGAACCACCACGCCGCGGCAAGCGAGGCGGTCATCCCGAGGTAGTGCCGTACGCCGACGGTGTGTCGGCGGCCAGGCCACGTCATATGTCCACCCGTGGCGAGGAGCCTGCACGGGCAGGCATGGCGGCGGGCCGCACCACCGCGTCGATGAGCTGACGGTAGAGCGTGTTGCTGCGCCGGATCTCGGCCACTGCCCGCTCGTAGACTCGCGCCACCTGGGCATGCGACCGGGCGAGGTCGCGCACCTGGTACCCGACCTCGTCGAGCGGCACCAGCGCCTGCGCCTGCTCTCGCCCCAAGTACCGTCTGGCCTGAGGCCGTGCCACCAGCCCGTTCTCCAGCACCCGCAGTCCGAGCAGCGATTCGATCGCCTGCTGGAGCGGCGTGACGAGGCGCGGCGGAAGGCAGTCCGGGGCTCGGGGGGCGTCGGCGGCGAGCGTTTGTGCCGCGACCAGGCCGATCGCCGGGCAGGTTGCACCGCCCATGGCTGTGAGCCGCGTGCCCAGCACCTCCTGTACGAGGCTCTGGATCCGGATGATCCGTTCCAGCGCCCGGATCGCGGTCAACGGCCTCGCGCCCGCATGCTCCAGCTGATGGGATTTCAACAGCACGGCCGCGTTGATCGAATCGATCCGCGCGGCCGTCGCGAGCAGCAGGTCGATACGGCTGAGACTGTCGGTGCCCGACCACGTGAGAACAGCATTGGCGGCGTCCCCCGGCGCTTCGGCGGCGGTGTGGTTGACGATGGCGAGCAGCGGCGCGGCGGCGAACCGAGCCGTACCGATGCGCTGCGCGACCGCCGCCCACAGACCCGCGAAATGTACCGGGACTCCGGCCACCGGGACGCCCGCGCCGGACACGACGGCGGGCCAGCCGCAGTTGACGCTGATCGCGGCGAGGCGGAGCGCCACGGCCTCGACCTCGCCCTTGGCGAGCCGGGCCGCCCGGATGCGCAGGCACGCCATGCCGGGGCCGTTCCAGCGATCGCCGGCGATGTAACGGGCACCGTGGACGCTGGTCGCCCCCATCGTCTCCTGTACGTACCAGTCCAGCGAGCGCCACAACCCGGTCAGCGGCCGGTGGACGGCGGGCCGCTGGAACAAGGGGATGCACGCCGCGGCGGTGACGGATCGAAAGGTCATCAAGAAGTCTCCAGGGGCGCCGATGAGGCTCGCATCGCGTTTGTGCGAATGCCAGGTCGATGCCGAGTGAGACTATGCGGACATTTCAGGCCAATAGGAGTGGCCCTGGTTCTCTTAGGGAATCCGCCCCATCCACTTCCGTGAACCGGGACGCGCCTCAGAGGGCCGGCACAGTATGCGCGGGCCCCTGGTCGGCACCGTCGAATGAACACCGGGCTCCGACAGCACATCCAGCGAAGCGGCCTGTGGCGGGTATCTGCAGGTCAGATGGCATGTCGCCGCACACCGAGCCACAGATTCCCAAGCTTATAGCGCGGGTTCGATTCCCGTCATCCGCTCTTGAGAGAAGGCCCAGGTCAGCGACCTGGGCCTTCTCACGCCGGAACGTCTCGAATGACGAGACGCACGTCAAATGACCTGCACGACACGCCGCAGGGGTGCGGCCCGGGTGGCTGCCCGGACCGCGCCCCTGTACGTCACCTCCGCCGAGCCGCTCCGACGGGAGCAGCGAGTGGGGGCACGATCTTGTGGATGGTGGCGGTCGCGCCGGCGCCCGATCCCCCGGCGGCAGCCCCGGCGGGCCTCTTCCCCGGGGTCCTTCTCAGGCTTCCCGACCGGTCTGACCGGTGTCGGGCAGACCGCGCTCGGCAGCAAGGAAGCCCGCCTGGAAGCGGCTGTCGGCGCCCACCTCCGCCATGAACTCGGACACGTGGCGTCGGCAGGTCCGCAGCGACATGCCCAGCCTCCGCGCGATGGACTCGTCCTTGGCTCCGTCCGCGAGCATGCGGATGATGGCGCTGCGGAGGCTGTCGGCCGTGACGGCGGTGTACGCGGGGGCGAACGGCTCGGCCAGGTTCCAGGTGGTGCTGAAGACGGAGCACAGGAACGCCACGGCCGACGGCTCGCGGACGATCACCGCCGCGTTCGGATTGTCCCATGTCGGCAGGAAGGCCGTCTCCCGGTCAAAGATGATCATCTTGCCGAACAGTTCGCCCTGGGTGCGGACTTCCGCGCCGACGGCGGTCAGCCTCTCGATGTACTCCTGGGTGGGCGGGCTGTACCGGGCGGTGTGCTGGTACAGCGTGCGCATGGCGATGCCGCGTTCCAGCATGGCCAGGTCCCTGGGCAGGGCGCGTTTCAGGTGATCGGCGGGCCGGCCGCCGCCCGGCTGGACGGTGAGCACCTCGCGGCTGCACCGCGCGGTGGCGTCGGAGATCAGCGCCATCACCCGGTCCCGGGTGCTCACGAGCTCGATGGCCCCCGAGTCCTGGCGCCCCTGGTGGGCCAGTTCGTACAGCGGGCTCAGGGCGTTCAGCCGGGCCCGTGTGTTCTCCAGTTGGGCCAGGCGCTGGCGCAGCTCGTTCTCCTCGGCTCCCACCAGTTCCGAGGCCGCGGTGCGCGGGCTGACCGCCGAGAGCGTGCCGTCCGCGCCGCAGTACAGCAGCCGGTCGGCCATGAGCCGCTTCGCCGCCTTATCGGTCTCCTCCCGTGACAGGCCCAGCGCTTCCGCCAGGGTGTCGGCCGGCACCCGGCCATGGGTCAGGACGTGGCCGTATATGCGGACATCTCGTTCATCGAAGCCTGCGGAGTGGTCAGTATCCAAGGCTATGTCCATTATGTCCCCCCTCTGTTTCGTGCACTGCAGCTTGGTGGCGGCTGGCAGGTATGGACCGGCGGTCCTGGTCGAGAGATTCTTGAGGTGTGCGGAGGGGAGGGAAAGTCCCCGGAAAGCGCCTCAGAAATTCAGTAATTCCGTTTGACGGTTCGCGTGTCCCGGAGGATGCCATGAAGCTTGCCAAGTTCCTGACTGCCGCTGCCCTTGCCTTTGTCGCGATCGGATTTGCGGGGCAGGCGGAATCGGCTGGGTTCGCGGACGCGTCCGGGCAGGAATCCGTAGTCGGCACCCCCGTCACGGCGAACGACACCGAGTGGGGCTGCGAGACGCGCGACTGCAAGCCGCTCAGCTGAGTTTCCGAGGTCGAGCCTTTCGGGGCATCCTCCCTCCGACGCCCTATCCGAGCGGAGGAGGTGAATATGAAAATCCCGCCCGCGCCTCCTGGAACATCCCGGAAACGTGGCGCGAAATTGGTCGTGGCGGCCGCGGTTATCCTGGCCGTATCCGCGCCGGTCCTGATACTGGGTATCTGCCGCAGCGCGAGGGGTACCCGTCCGCCCCGAGGGCAGCCCCCGCTGCCCTCGATGTCGGATATCAGCGGCCATCTGGGCACGTCCTGGTGATCCGGGTTTCATCTATCCACTCCCCATCCCCGTGCTGGGGAAATCATGCCACGTATATGCCCCCGACACTGTCAAGTGTCAGGGGCCGGGGACTGTCAGGTCCCGCCGCCGGCTTTCGGCGCGCGGCGGGACCGTACCCGTGAATCCTTTCCGGGCGCGGCCCGGCGGACGTCGAGCCTCCCACTCCGTCCGGTCCGGCACCCGCCCCGCTCCCGTACGGGAGCGCACCTGTGTACGAAGCCGGGTGCCGTGACAGCCCCCGGGCTACCCCGAGCCTTCCGTTTCTCGCGCCGGCCCTTCGCGGCGGAGCCCGGACCTCCGTGCCGATCGCCGCCGCCATCGCGGACGCGGTCCAGCAACGCCCGCCTGCCGACCCGCCGGTTGGCGCCACGCCCGGTGACACCACGACGACCCACACCCCGCCCGGACACCCTCCGGTTCGGCCCTGCGTATGCCGTTCCCGGTCTCCGGAAACGTTCAGCCCCGGCGAGGAAGGATCTCGCCGGGGCTGACCCATGCGCTGAGCGAGCCCCCCATGGCCGGCGAGGGCCCCTCGCCCCCACTCCTGCGTGAACTGCCCGGAGGCGCCTGGTGGGGTCTCCTCAGGAATGCCCCTCATGGAATTCCGCAATTTCCTCGACCTGTTTCTGGCGCTATTCCTGACCGATACCGCGCTCGATTCGACGCCTTGCGTGCACAATGTCCCATTTGGCACCCGTTCCCCTTCGTGCAAGACCACTTGGTGAGCCCCCCGGACTATGGCCCGACGGCCCCAATGTCGGCAGGCTGGGATCACGAGGCCGGGCCTTCCCGGTATTCCTCCCTTTTCCTCCTCCGCCTATGAGCGGTCCAGCGCCCCAGCCCTCCCTTGCGTACGCCACACCCCCAAGGAATCCGCATGCGTTTCGGTCTGTTCTTCCTGCCCGCCGACTGTCCCGACCGCCGCTGGTCGGCCACCGAGACCTACAAGGACCTGATCGACTGTGCGGTGGAAGCCGAGCAACTCGGCCTGGATTCCGTGTGGTTCGCGGAGCATCATTTCTCGACGTACGGTGGATTCGTGCCGAACATCCCGGTACTGGGCGCCGCCGTCGCGGCGCGCACCGAGCGGATCCGGATCGGCTCCGCGGCGACGGTCCTGCCCCTGCGGGACGCCGTGGAGACGGCGGAGAGCTTCGCGATGCTCGACGTACTCAGCAACGGCCGCCTGGACGTCGGAGTGGGACGCGGCTTCCTGCCCAGCGAGTTCGCCGGACGCGGAGTCGCCATGGAGGACAGGGCGGGCCGGTTCACCGAGGGGCTCGCGGTGCTGCGCGGCGCGTGGGCGGACGGCCCCCTCACCTTCCACGGCGAGCACTACGCGCTGGACCGGGTGGACGTGCTGCCGAAGCCCATGCAGCGACCCGGGCCACCGCTCTGGATCGCGGCCTCCACCTCGCGCGAGTCCTTCGAGCTGGCGGGCCGTGAGGGCCTCCACCTCATGGTCAACCCCTACAACCGGGCGCCCGAGGAACTGGCCGAGGGCCTGGCCCGGTACCGGGAGGCACGCCGCGGGGCAGGGCTCGACGCCCACGGCGGACGGGTACTCGCCAACCAGCACCTGTTCGTGGCGCGGACCGAGGAGGAAGCCGCCGAGGTGCCCCGGCAGGGGCTGATGGAGTACCTCGGCGCGGTGGACACGGCCTTCGGCCGCCCCCTCGCCCCGCACGACTACGCCGACATCTACCCGGAGAAGGTGCTGTTCGGCACTCCGGAGACGGTCGCCCGGAAGATCAAGGAATGGCAGGCGGCCGGGATCACCGACCTCTCCCTGATGACCCGCTTCGGCAGTCTCGCTCCCGAGGCCGCGTCCCGCTCACTGGAGTTGTTCGCCCAGGAGGTCATGCCGTGCTTCGGGTAGCGCCCTCTCCCGCGGCGGCCCCGCCGCTGACCACCCCGCTCGTCTCCTACGGCGGCGCTCACGGCTGGCGCGAGCTGCTGCTCAAGGACGAGACCAGGCAGCGCTCCGGCGCCTTCAAGTACCGGGGTGTCTGGCGGCGTACTGGGTTGCTCCCCGCCGGCACCCTGCTGATCACCGCATCCACCGGCAACCACGCGTCGGCCCTCGCCGAGGCCGCCCGTGCCCGCGGCCAGCACGCCCGCATCTACGTCCCGGCCACCACCCCCGGCGCCAAACTCCAGCGGATCGCCGCCCAGGGCGCCGAGACCGTCCTGGTGGACGGCGGCTACGACGAGTGCGAGGCACTCGCGCGGGCCGAGGCCGACAGCGGCTGCGGGGTCTTCGTCCACAGCTTCGACGACTCCGAGACGATCGCGGGGCACCAGTCCCTCTTCCGGGAGGCCGCGGCCCAAGGCGGGCTGCCCGACATCGTCTTCGTCCCGCTGGGCGGCGGCGGGCTGATCACCGCCGCGATCCGGCAGTGGGGCGAGGCCGGAGTGCGCATCGTCGGCGTCGAGCACCGGAACGCCCCCGCGATGCGGGAGTCCCTCGCCGCCGGCCGCCGGATCCTGCTCGACTCCGCGACCGGCCTGCCCGAGGGCCTGCTGGTCCGCAGGATCGGCCGGATCCCGTTCGACGCCTGCCGGCACCGAGGCCAGCAGGTCACCGCCGTGGACGACGACGAACTCCACCGCGCCATGGCACTGCTCTGGACCCGGGCCCGCATCCGCGCCGAGGGCGCCGGCGCCGCGGCGTTCGCCGCGGCGCTGCGCGCGAGCGGCCCGGGGCTCCGGGCGCTGGCCGTGGTGTCGGGCGGAAACATCGACGAACCCGTCTGGCGCCGCTGCCTCGCCGCGGCCGGCGCCGGCCCTACCGACGCCCCCACCGGCGCCTCTTGGAGTGAGCAGGCATGAACCAGACCCAGACCTCGGGCCTGGCCGCCCCCGCCCGTCTCGGCGTGGTCGGCGGGGTGGGCCCGATCGCCACATCCGACTTCTATCTGCGCCTGGTCGCCAGCCACCAGCAGGCCACCGGCGGCGCCTACCCGGACGTGGTCACGCACAGCCTGCCGCTGCCCGCCGAGCTGGAACGCGCCTTCATCGCCGGCACCGCCGGACCCCGGCACCGCGCGGAGATCACCGCGCTGCTGCGGGACGCCCTCGACGTGTTCGAGCGGGCCGGTGCCGACCGCGTCACCCTGCCGTGCAACACCCTGCACTCCTACCTGCCCGATTTGCTCCGGGGCCGGTCGTTGCAGTGGATCGACATGGTCGGAGCGGTGCACCGGAGCATCGCGGCGCGCGGCTACGGCCGGGTGCTGCTGCTCGGCACCACCTCGACCGTGCGCTCCGGGCTCTACCGCGACGGGAACGGTGTGGAGTTCGCCGTCCCGGGGCCGGACGCGCAGCGCGAGGTGGAGCAGCTGGTGCTGGCCTGCCTCGACGGGGACCTGCGGGAGTTCCCCCCGGCCCGACTCCGCCGACTGATCCTCTCCGCGGGACCGCTCGACGCCGTCGTGCTCGGCTGCACCGACCTCCATCTGCTGCGTGACAGCGCGGACTTCGGGGTGCCGGTGGTGGACAGCCTCAGCTGTCTGGTCGACGCCTGCTCCCAGAGCCTGCTGGCCTCCCGCCAGGACACCACACCCGCGACTGCGCTCACCGGAGCGGTCCGATGACCGGCCTCGGCACGGTGCTCGACGCCGCTCGGGTCCTGGCCGATCCGGCGGCCCCCGCGTGGGCCGCCGAGACAGCTGCCTGGATACGCGACGAGGTCAGTGCCCCCGCTCCGGCGCTCGGCCGGGCCGGGGCGCTGTGCCCCTACGTACCGGCGGCGCTGAGGCGCCACCACATCGAGCTGGTCGAGTGCCCGCTGCCCCCCACGGACCCGGGCGCGCTGGACCGCTGGCTGCTCGCAGGGGCGGCGGAATTCCGTGCGGACACGGTCCGACGGCCGTCCGCCGAAGCGCTGTTGCGCTGCCTGGTGGTGGTGCACACGGGGCTGGCGGGCCAGGAGGCGCTTCTCACCGGTGTACGCACCCGCGTCAAGCCGCTGCTGCTCGCGGACGGGCTGACCACGGGCGAGTTCTTCCCCGCCAGCCCGGACACCAGTGTGCGCAACGCCGAGGTGCCGGTGGCCCGGTCACCCTGGCCGACGCTCGCCCTGCGCCATTCCACCCCGCACGACGAGCTCTTTCTCGCCGGCCAGCCGGAGCTGCACCGCATCTTCCGCGCGGCCGGCCCCGGAATCGACACGAGGACCGCATCATGAGCGATACCGCGACCATCGCGACCAGGGAGCCCACCGAGACCCCCGCGGCCATGCCGGGAGCCGCTGCCCGAGGCACCGTACGTCCCGGCGACAAGGACCTCTACTGCGTGGTGGGCCCCGAGCTCTTCGTCGCCGCAGAACACCTCCAGGGCCGGGAGTCGGTCGATTTCCGGGTGCTGGAAGACCAGGAGCAGTGCCTGGGTGTCCTGCACGCCGCCCGGTCCGCCGGCGTGGTCGCGCTGGTCCCGGACGAGGCGCTCCTGAGCCGTCCCGTCGCGGCGGTCGCCGAGGCCGTCCGGCTCGCCGTCCGCACCTTGGCCAAGACCTTCCGGGACGGCCTGCGGGAGTGGATGCTGGACGTCCCAGGCCCCCTCGACGAGGGGCTGCTGCCGTTGCTGGCCGAGGAGGGTTTCGAGCTGGCGCCGGAGAGCGGACTGCGCTCGGTCTGCCGCGACTTCACGCGCGGAGACCGGGAACGGGCCGCCAGCATGGAGGAGGTCTACGCGGACCCGTACACGGTCCCGTGGAACTTCGTACCGCTGGAGACCGATGTACTGGAGCGGCTGCTCGCGGGCACCCCGCCCGGCTCCCGGGTTCTCGACCTCGGCTGTGGCTACGGCAAGAACGCCAGGCAGCTGATCCCGCTCGGCTACCGGGTCGCGGGCTCCGACATCTCGGCCTCCGCCGTGGCGCGGGCCCGGCGGCTGCTGGGCCCTGGTGTGGAGCTGTCGGTGGCCGACGCCACCGCACTGCCCTGGCCCGACGCCTCTTTCGACGCCGCCCTGGACATCGGCTGCCTGCACTGCATGCCGGCCGAGGACCGGCCGGCCGCGGTGCGCGAACTGGCCCGGGTGCTGACCCCGGAAGGTGTCCTGTACTCGCGGATGTTCCGGCCCCGGCCCGCCCAGTGGCTGGCGGCGCAGCCGTTCCACACCACCGACTTCGGGCTGGAGGCCGGAGCGGCCGCAGCCCTGCTCGGCTCCGTCTTCACCGAGGTGGAGATCGAGAGCACCCCGCACGCCACCTACCTAGTCGCGAGAGGACCGGTGAACCGGTGACCGTGAACATTGTGCTGCTGCTCGGCGGTCGTAGCACCGAGCACGACGCCTCCCTGCACAGCTACCACCGGCTGCGCGCCGCGATCGAGGCCGCCCCCGGGCGGCTCTCGCTCTCGGCCGTCGCCTACCTCACCCGGGAAGGCGGTTACCGGCACTTCGGGCAGGGGCCCTGGCCGGAGACGGAGGAAGAGCTCCGCGCGGGCCCGGAGCTGCTGCTGCACGAGGGGCTGGACCTGCTGGCGGCCTCCGGCGCCTTCGTCTTCTCGCTGCTCCACGGAAACGAGGGCGAGGACGGTGCCTGGCAGGGCGTGGCCGAGGTCCTCGGCCTGCGCGGCAACTTCGGTCCCGTCCTCGCTTCGGCGCTGGGGATGGACAAGCGGCTCCAGTCCGTGGTGGCCCGCGACCTCGTCCCGGGGCTGCGGACCCCCCGCACCTGGATGCTGTCGCGGTCCGCGGCCGAAGCCCCCGGGGAGCCGGAGCGCTGGGCCGCGGAGGTGGCGGACGCACTCGACGGCCGGCCCGCCGTGGTCAAGCCCAACCGGATGGGCGCCTCGCTACTCACCGACCTGGTGTCCCGGCCGAGCGGTGCGGCGCTGGCCGAAGCCGTGGCCCGGGTCCTCCCGTACGACGACCAGGTCCTCGTCCAGGAGTTCGTCCCCGGCGCCGAGTTCACTTGCGGGGTGGTCCGTTCCGGCGGGCGCACCCTGGCGCTGCCGGTGGTGGAGGCCGTCACCGAGAACGGCTTCCTCGGGCACCGCGAGAAGCACGAGCACGGCCTGGTGCGGCCGCTGCTGCACACCGAGGACACCGAAGCCACCCGCCGGGTCAAGCAGGCCTCGGTCCGGCTCTTCGACGAGATGTCCGTCTTCGGATTCGCCCGCCTGGACTTCCTGCTGCACGAGGGCGAGCTGTACTTCCTGGAGATCAACACGCTGCCCGGCCTGATGGACGGCAGTGCCTTCCCCCGGATGCTGGAGGCCGCCGGCCTCGGCCTGGTGGACCTCGTCGAGGAGTGCGTCGCCGAGTACGGGCGCCTTCCGCTACGGAACAAGGTGCTCCCGTACCGCATCGATCACGGCGACCACGACGCCTCCACCCACGACCACGACCACCATGAGGAGATTGCCGGTGTCTGAGCAGCCGGGCGACCAGCAGGAAACACTGATCGTCTTCCCCAGCCCCACACAGCTCGAGACCGTCGGCAAGGCCGCGGCCCTCACGGGCGTGCCCCTGACGGTGGTGCTGCCCGACTCCGCCGGCCGCCCCGATATCCCAGGAGTGACCGTGCTCAGCGCCGCCGAGGTGGCGGCCCGCACCGCCGCGCCCCGCGGAGCCCGGGCGATGTGCTGCCACGAGAGCGGCGTGTACTGGATGGCCGAGCACCGCTCCGCGGTGGGCGACCCCAACTTCGCCGAGGTCTGCCTGCAGATGCTGGTGAAGACCAGGCTCGGCGCCGAGCTGAGCGGCCTCGGAGTGACCGTGGTCGAGAAGCGGAAACTGGACCAGGTGGAGGACCGGGCCGCGCTGCCCTACCCGCTCGTCGTCAAGCCCGACTTCGGCTTCGCCAGCATGCTGGTCAAGCGGGTCGCCGACGTACGGGCCCTGGACGCGTACGAGCGCTCCTTCCGGCAGCTGCGCGAACGCTCGCTGCTCACGGAGTACGACGCGTTCATCGCCGACTACCCGGACGCGGACCCGCGCGGCATCGTCGTGGAACCGGACCTCGGCGGCAGCACGCTCTTCCTCACCGTCCCCTTCCTGGTCCGTGACGGCGAGCTCGTCGGGTCGTTCCCGATCCGCGGCGTGGGCCGGCGCGGCGACGAACTCACCGACTTCCACTGGAACGCCTTCCAGTGCGGCGACGTGTCACAGGGAGCGCTGGCCGCCCTCGACCGGGACCTGCGCCTCCTCACCAAGGGCCTCGAACTGAGCGGCGGGGTGTACGAGATCGAGGCGCTCTGGGACGAAGAACGCGAGGTCCTGTACGTCCTGGAGTTCTCCCCACGCGTCACCGGGGGCTTCATCCCCGAACTCGTACGCCGTACCACCGGCGTGGATATCGAACTGCTGGGCCTGCTGTACTTCCTCGGAGTCGAACCCGGCCCCGGCACGGCCGCCGAGCCCTACCGGTCCGAGCCGCACCTGCTGGTGCTGCTCGGCGAAGGGGACGAGGCCCCGGAAACGGTCCGCGGGGTGGCCCCGGTCGCCACGCGGACCAGGCGGCTGGGCGACTCCGAGTTCCGCGACGTGATCTACCCCTGCCCCCGCCTGGTCTCAGGGCCGCTGCGGTGACGGGCACCGACGGGCGGCCGACCCCCCACGAGCCGGTCCTGATCGCCTTCGAAGGGCTGGACGGCACCGGGAAGAGCCACCTGACCACGGAGCTGTCCCGGGCGACCGGTGTCCCCCGGGTGTCCACGCCCGGGCCCGCGTACGACAGCCTGCGGCACGAGCTGCACGCCGCCGGCGGCTTGGCGTCGTACCTGATGTACCTCAGCGGCTGCGCCTGGGCCGTGGAATCGGCCCGTGCCTCCGGTGCCCCGGCGCTGGTGGCCGACCGCTACTGGTTCTCCAGCGCGGTCCAGCACGGCTGGAACACGGGGCTCACGCCGGGCGGCGCGCTCGCCCCGGCGGGCCTGCACGCCCTGCTGCCCCAGCCGCGCCTGACGGTGCTGCTGGTCGCCGACCGGGAAGCCCGGCTGCAACGGCTGGCCCGCCGCCGCCCGGTCGGCACCCCGCTCGGCGACAGCGGCCAGGCCTACGAGCAGTACTGGCTGGACTGCGCCGAGGTGCTCCGCGACGAGTCCCGCACCCGGCACTCGGTCCTGGTCCTGGATACCACCGTCAGCGACACCGCCCCACCGTTGGCCGAGCTCCTCGCCCATCCGGTGGTGCGCGGCATCGCGGAGGCGGCGGTGGGCCGGCTCGCCATGAGAGGGACGCGGCAGTGACCGTACGACTGGAAGAGCGCCGTGGCCGCGGGTTCATGCTGCGCGGCGAGACGCTGCGCATCGCCGCGGCCGAGGACGACCTCGGGGTGGCCGAGGCCGCCGGGGGACAGGTCACCCTGATCCTGCACGGATACCTGGACCTCGGCGAGGGCCCGGTCCTGACCGGGCACCGGGCCGCCGAGCGACTGGCCCGCACGTACGTGGAGCGCGGCGAGTCCTTCCTGGACGGAGTCGTCGGCGGATACGCGCTGGTCCTCACCGACGGCCGCAGCGGGCGGAGATACGCGGCACGGGACGCGGCTGGAGAGGGGAGCCTGTTCGCCGCCGAGTACGCGGGCCTGCTCGCGGTGGGTACCGAACCGGCGGAGACGGCCGCGGCCGTCGGCGCCGACCGGCCGAGCCTGGCCGCGTTCGCCCAGTTCCTGCTGCTCAACTACACGCTGGGGGACACCTGGTTCCTCGAAGGCGTCCGCCCCCTGACACCCGGCGTGCTGCACCTGCTCGCGCCCGACGGGATCACCCGGATCCGGACCACGTCCGGCTACCCCGGGCGGGGCGACGAGAACCTGCCCGCGCCCCGACCCGGTGAGCTGGCCGAGGCGCTCGCCGACGCGGCGCGGCGGCTGCTGGGCGAACAGGCGGCCCTGCACCTCAGCGGCGGTGTGGACACCTCGCTGATCGCGCACGCCCTGCGCCGTACGCCGGACTCGCGCGCACTGCGCACGTACAGCGCCTTCTACCGGGACGAGGACGCCGACCGGGTCTGGGCCGCGTCCGTCGCTGCGGAGACCGCCAGCGACCACCGCGAGCTGGCCATCCCCTCGGACGAGTCCTTCCTGGACGTGGTCGACGGCCTGGTTGGCGCGCTGGGCGCGCCGGTGATGGCGATCGGCGTACCGACCTTCTGGCACCTGGGCCGCGCGGCGGACCAGGGCGGCACCCCCGTGGTGCTCTCCGGCGTGGCCGCCGACCACCCCCTGGTCGGCTGGAACCGCCTGGACCGCCTGGAGGGCGCCCAGATCGGTCCCCGGGACCTTCCGGTGAGGTGCGCCGTGCACGTCGCGCCCGAGATCCTCGCTCCCTACCTCGTGGACGGAGAGCTCCGCGCCGCCACCGAGGAGGTACAGGAGAGGCTGCGGGAGCTGATGCCGTACGGGGAGTCACCGGCCCGGTCGATCGAACGCTTCCACGCGGAGCACTTCCTGCCGGAGCACCTGCGCTCGGCGGCGGTGGCCCACGGCCTGCACGGTGTGCGGGTACGGCATCCTTTCCTCGCACCCGAGGTGTCGGGTCTGGGCTTCCGCGCGGCACGCTCGCGCGAGGAGTCCGTCGGCAAGCGCTATCTGCGCCGGGAGCTGGACGCCCTGGGCTGCTGGGCCGGCGCCCGGCGGGGCAAGCAGCAGCAGGCCCTCTCCTTCGAGTCGTTCCGGGTCCTGGTACGCGAGCGCCTACTCGGCCAACTAGCCTCCGGGCCCGACCTGTTCGGCCTGGACGTGGGGCGGCTGTCCCGTCTCGCCGCCTCCGACCAGCCGGCCCCGGCCCAGGAACTGCGGCTCCTGTGGCTCGTCCACTCCTATCTGTCCTGGCGGGAACGGCGGCCCGCGGCCGTCGCCCCTGCCCCTGTCCTGCTGCCGCTGTGAGCGCGCAGCCCTCTCCGAGGAGCGCCATGACCCTCGTTGCCTCCGGGGCGGTCGTCGACCGCCACCGAGCCCCCTTCTCCTGGGCCCAGGTCTCGGACCTGTTGGATGCCGCGTACGCCGAAGAGCTCGCCGACCACTTCCCGTCCTCGGTGCTGCGGGAGTCCCGCAGCCCGCAGGGCCACTATCTGCTGCGCGACCGCACCCTGATCGAGGCCGGGGAGCAGACGGTCACGGCCGCCGCGCTGCACGGGGTGTGGCGGCAGTTGCTCGACTGGCTGCTCACCCCCGAGTACCGGACCTTCGTGAGCGAAGCCACCGGCGCCGACCTGGCGGGCTGCCGGCTCAAGGTGCGGCTGTGCGAGTACGGCCCCGGCACGTTCATGACAGCGCACACCGACCGCCCGGACCGGGTGGCCACCCAGATCCTCTACCTGTCCCGGTCCTGGGACCGGAGCTGGGGAGGCGGCCTGGACATCATGACCTCGCCGGACGACGCGGACCCGGCAGCGGTGGCCGCCTCGGTCTGGCCCCGGTTCAACACCTCGGTGCTCTTCGCCCGCAGCGACCACTCGTACCACGCGGTGCGTCCGGTCAGCCCGGACGCACCGGAGCTGCGGCGGACGCTGCTCGTCCAGTTCGTGGCCGACCCGAGCTGAGAGGAGACGCCATGTGTGGAATAGCGGCAGTACTCGGACCCGGCGCGGACCGGGAGACCGCGGCGGCCATGGCCGCGGTGCTGCGGCACCGGGGGCCGGACCGGACCGCCGCGGCGGCGCTGCCCGGCGCGGCCTTGGCCGCCACCCGGCTCGCCGTCACCGGCCCCGGCCCGGCCGGGGACCAGCCGATGCGGGGCGGTGGCGACAGGAGCCTCCTGGTGTTCAACGGGGAGATCCACAACCACCGGGAGCTCCGCACGCGGCTGCCAGGGCGCTCCTACCGGGGCGACAGCGACACCGAGACCCTGCTCGCGCTCCTGGACGAGTGGGGCGCGGACGCGCTGCCGCAGCTGGAAGGCCCCTTCGCCTTCGTGTACGCGGAGCGCGGCTCCGGCCGGGTGACGGTGGCCCGGGACCGGTTCGGCGTGAAGCCGCTCTACCTGGGCCGGCACGCCGGCCGGTGGTACCTGGCCAGTGAGATCAAGGCCCTCTTGGCCGGCGGGGTGCCGGCGCGGGTGAGCCCCGACGCGCTGCGGTCCGTACTCGCCGACTACTGGGTGAACGGTGCGCAGACGCCGCTCCAGGGCATTCGCCGGGTGCTGCCCGGTACGGTGCTCCAGTTCGGCGCCGACGGTGAACTGCTCAGCGAGCGGACCTGGTTCGAACCGGCCCAGCTGGTCGACGCGGAGGAGGAGGCGCGGCTGGCCGCGCTCTCCCCGGACGGCTGGGTGGACGAACTGGAGGCCGCCCTGCGGGCCGGAGTACGCCACCGGCTGCCGCAGGACGGCGTGGCCGGGGCGGGCGTGCTCTGCTCGGGCGGCCTGGACTCCAGCCTGGTCCTGGCCCTTGCCGGGGCCGAGGGCGCCCGGCTTCCCGCGTACGTCGCCTCCTTCGGCGACCAGCCCGAGGTGGACGAGACCCCCTGGGCCGCGCGGGCGGCCGAGGCCGCCGGAAGCCCTTTGACCTCGGTCCAGGTGGGCGCCGACGCCTGGCGGGAGCACTTCGCCGCGAGCGTCTGGCACTTCGAGTACCCGCTGGTGCACCAGAACTCCGTGGCGCTGGCGACCGTCGCGGCCCGGGCCCGCGCCGACGGGCTGCGGGTGCTGTTCTCCGGGGAGGGTGCGGACGAGCTGTTCGGCGGCTATCCCTCACGCCATCACGAACAGCGGTCGACCTTCGGTGCCGGCCCGCAGGCGCTGGAGACGCCAGCGCACCGCAACCGCGGGCTGCGCGAGGCCCTGGGCCTGCCGCCCGCCGGCGAGAGTGGTTACGAACGGGGCGTACGGGACTCCTTGCTGCGGGCCTTCGCCCATCTGCCCGAGGGGCGGCGCGAACTGGCCGCGGCCCTCGCCGGCGACACGCGGCTGTTCCTCAGCCACGGCCTCAACCGGCTGGACAAGAACCTGATGCAGGGGTCGATCGAGGTCCGCGAGCCCTTCCTCGACACCGGCGTGGCCTCCTTCGCGCTGAACTCCCCACTGGAGCGGCACCTGCTGCCGGTGCTCAAGGGGGGACTCGCGGCAGTGGCCAGGCGCCATCTGCCGGCCGAGGTCGTCGACCGCAAGAAATTCGGCTTCAATTTCTCCGTGTCCCGATATCTCCAGCGATTGGATCCGAAGCATCTGGAATCCGGGTTCCTGGGTGAAATTCTGGGCGTGCCCGCATCTGACTGGCGCACGATCTTGGCCGCAAGCGAGGAGCGCACGCTCTTCAGGATCTGGTCTGCGGAAATATGGTGCCGACTCTTCGCCGAAGGAGACAGCGTCGACGACGTCAACGGCCTGATCTGGCAGCACTAGAGCGCCCTGACCTGCAACAACCTTCACCCGCAATTCAATAAAGACCCCTGATATCGACCGTCCGAGAATGGGATAGGTCGATATCAGGGTTTCCCTTTTTCGGGCCTCGGAAGAGTTTTTGGAATTTGGTGGAAGTGGCTTGCGTATGGAGCTGGAAGTCGACTAGCTTGTGAATCACGCCGAGGCCGCAAGGGAATCGGAAAACGAAAAGCCGAAATCATTGGTTTCGGCTTTATGAGAAGGAGAATTCTCGTGGAGCGTCAGCACAAGGTCGGTATGCGTCCGTCTCTCGACAAGGCCGGTTCCGTCCGTCAGCACAAGGTCGGCATGCGTCCGTCCCTGGACAAGGCCGGTTCCGTCCGTCAGCACAAGGTCGGCATGCGCCCCGCCCTGGACAAGGCCGGTTCCGTCCGTCAGCACAAGGTCGGCATGCGCCCGTCCCTCGACAAGGCCGGTTCCATCCGTCAGCACAAGGTCGGCATGCGCCCGTCCCTCGACAAGGCCGGTTCCATCCGTCAGCACAAGGTCGGCATGCGCCCC